>DATLTI010000372.1:0-2094 GCA_035533675.1 Acidimicrobiales bacterium
TTCGTACTGTCTGGAGTGGATTCCACCACGCAATCACCCGACAATTGGTCCTCGAGGTCGGGTTGTTTAATGCCTGACTTGGGTCACGAATTTACTGGCGATGGACTCTAAGGGCGTTGGGGTTCGCGTCGCGTCTCCGACGTGAACCCACACGTCATATGGCATTTGCACAAATGAAGTCGAGTTTGACTAGTTGGCGTCAAAGAGACTCAGGATCGGAAGTAGATACTTGACATGAGTACCTTTGCGTGACAAAGTAGTTTGCATGACAGACACTAGCGAACAAGTTGTAGATGTCCTGGAGTACGCCAATCAGTTGCGCAGTCGAACCCGAACTGCACGCGACGGCAGTTGGTTTGCTCTCGTCGTCTTTGGTCTCATCGTCTTGGTGGCGACAATGTTCTATGACTCTCCCTATTCACCCGCGAACGTGTCGAGATGTCACTCAACCATCAATGGCTTGGTCTGCCCGGGCCTGAAGACCTCAAGGGGAGTGTTCGGTAGTGGGCTTGGTTCGCCGGCGGGAACCATTCTCAACGTGAGCCCGTGGGCGACGACCTACTGGGTGATCAGCATCTTCGTTGGAATCTGCGCAGTTATTGCCTTCTACTGGCTGCGTTCACGGTCGTCGGGAGTCGCTGGGCGGATCTGGCCCTTTGCGACCGTTGGCGTTGCGGTCCTGGCGCTCGCCGTGGCGAGTCGGGGATGGCAGACGCTCCACATCCCGGGGGACTTTTGGATACGAGGAATGCAGGCGCTCTTGGTAATAGCTCTCGGACTTGTGGCCCTGGCCATCATTGAGCGAAGTTGGCCGTTCTTACTTTTCGTGGTGGGTTTCTTAGGTCTCGCATTGCTGTCGTGTCTCTATAACGTGAGCAATCTGTTCATTCGGTTCGGTATTGGCGCGACGTGGAATGGAAATAATCAAGATTTGCCGAACCTGATCTTGCCGGGGGTATATCTACTCGTTGGTGGAGCGGCGTTCTACCTCTTTCGACGCACGGGAATCGTGTTCTACATTGCTCGTCGGAGGATTAGCGATGGTAAGTGAGCACATTGACCCGGCGACGGAAGACACAAGCCCGACTGTCCGCTTAGACGAGACAGTGCATCAACGGGTCCGCCTCGGCGTGCTGACCATTGCCAACGAAGCACGCCGAGTTGAGTTTCGGTTTCTTCAAGAGACAATGGGGCTAACCGCTGGCAACCTTTCCCAGCACATCATGGTCTTGGAAAAGGCCGGTTTCGTAAAAGTTGAGAAGGGATTGGAGGGCCGTCGCCCTCGTACATGGGTGGCAATAACACGAGATGGTAAGGCCGCGTTGCGTCAGGAGATCGCCGCATTGAAGGTGTTGGTGGATCGCTTCGAGCGAGAGGCGCAGTGAAGATCAAATTAAAGGTTGGGCGATTTCATGTTCCATTACACGAGCTCCCATTTGATTGTTGACGTCGGCCCGACGAACCCACCTTCAATGACGCGGCAATGACCCCTTGTTCTCATAACCCACGATCATCATGTAGTGGCCCTTGCGAACGAGAAGGTAACTCAGCTGAGACTCGATGCCCCCGACAACATTGGTGACTTTGGAGAGGATGCTCCAGCAATGGCATTCGACGAATAGTCGAACTGGGCTGTTGATCCGGAGCTCATCTTGATCAAGGATTTTCCGACTCCGCACGGCGAGAAGTCGAACAAGAATCGCTCGCTTTATTTCTGCGTTGCTGACGCCGTTGCTGACGGAGCAGGGTCTAGTCTCGAGGTACGGACTTCGACCAAGAAATTGGCTCTTTTCGGTATGACTCTCCGATCGATTTCGGTGACGCCATTCGTAAAATGCAAAGGCATTCCGTCAGCAACGCCGTCAGCAGCGCCAAGAAATTTGAGCACACACCGGCGAATTTCGGTGGACAAAATGTGCTACGTTTAGGCGAGATTTGGACGTCAGAAAGTGGCGGTGAACAGGAAATATGGGCATGACACGCAAGGGGTCACAGGTTCAAGTCCTGTACGGCCCACTATAATTCCTGATTAAAGGCATGTTTTCTTAGAAACATTCGGAGAAACTACGCATTTTGTTGCCGCCGTCAGCAACG
>DATLTI010000373.1:0-2179 GCA_035533675.1 Acidimicrobiales bacterium
CTATGGCTTGTTGCCATTTCGATCGAAGCGGGCTCGGCCGTACCTCTACTCGGACGGTGAAATTCAAAGCTTACTGCGCGCTACTCTGGACATGCCCTGCCGTTATGAGTTCGGCAAGCTGCGACCTTGGACCTACCATTGTCTGTTTGGACTACTCAGTGTCTCCGGCCTACGTCTCGGTGAAGCGCGGAATCTCGAACTCCAGGACGTGGACCTCAAGATGGCGCTGTTGACGATTCGCGACAGCAAATTCGGCAAGTCTCGCCTCGTGCCTCTGCACGCATCGACCTGCAAGGTTCTTGCCGATTACATCGCGCGGCGCGAACGTCATTGGGAAGGCCGGCCTGTCTCCTCTTATTTGTTCGTTTCCAGTCAGGGCAATCGTCTGGACGGCGGAGACATCCATCGAACCTTTTATGCGTTGTCCCGGCAGATCGGTCTGCGCGGCATCTCCGATCATCACGGTCCACGTCTGCATGACTTGAGGCACCGGTTCGCAACGAATACGCTGGTAACGTGGTATCGGTCTAACCAAGATCCGGAATGCCTCCTGCCGATCCTGTCCGCCTACCTCGGTCATGTCCACGTCGAGGACACGCAGTGGTATCTAAGCAGCTCTCCGGAACTGATGCGAGAAGCCATGGGACGGCTCGAGCATCGTTGGGAGGATCGGTCATGATCACTTCGACCAGCTTAGCTCCGCTCTTGCAGTGTTTCTTCACACAGCGCTTGATGCAGCAGCGTCAGGCGAGCCCACATACCATCAGTTCCTATCGTGACACCTTCCGCCAATTCCTGAAGTTTATCCAACAGCGGTTGCGCAAGCCGCCGTCACGCCTGACATTCGAAGAAATCGATGCGCCCTTAATCGTGGCATTCTTGGATGAGTTGGAGAAGCGCCAGGGCTTAAGCGTTCGCAGTCGTAATCTGCGCCTCACGGCAATTCACTCCTTCTTTCGATATGCGGCTTTCGAAGTGCCTGCCTATTCTGCACAGATCCAGCGCGTACTCGCCATCCCCAGCAAACGCTTCACCCGCACCTTGATCCAGTTCCTCACTCGTCCCGAAGTCGACGCCTTGCTTGCTGCTCCGAATCAACTCACGTGGTCTGGTCGGCGCGATCATGCATTTCTGCTGGTGGCGGTGCAGACGGGACTGCGCTTGTCTGAAATGACAGGCCTCAAACGCAAGGATCTCATCGTCGGGGCCGGCGCTCACTTGTGTCTGATCGGCAAAGGCCGCAAAGAACGCTGCACACCTCTTGCCAAATCCACACTTGCGGTGCTGAAAGCATGGCTTCGAGAACCGCAACGCGGTGACGGCGACGTGCTCTTCCCTAACGCCAGGGGCGATCGCCTCAGCGTCCACGGCGTCCAGTACCTGTTGACCAAGCACCGCCTGGCGGCATCCAAAGTTTGCCCTTCGTTGAAGGACAAGCGGGTCACTGTTCACCGCTTGAGGCATACGATGGCGATGGACCTCCTACAGGCGGGCGTGGATCGTTCTGTGATTGCATTGTGGCTCGGACATGAGTCGGTGGAGACCACCCAGATCTATCTCGAAGCAACTCTTGCAATGAAGGAACGGGCCCTTGAAAAAGTACTACCACCGAGCGGCAAGCCCGGGCGATATCAACCAGGAGACCAACTGCTTGGGTTCCTCAATAGTTTGTAATCCAGAAAAACGGGGGAAGACTATGTCGGGTGATTGACCGACTCGCTTGGTCTCACGCGCAGCATTATCGAACGATGGCAAGCACCCGGATAAATCACTCGACATAGTCAGGTAGGGTAAATAGTGTCGACTATGTCTCTGGGTACATAGTCGCCACACCACAGCCACGCATCTTCTTCGCGCCGGCGTTGACATCAACACCATCCGAGCCTGGCTCGGCCATGTCTCCATCAATACCACCAACATCTACGCCGAAACTGACCTCCAGATGAAAGCCAAGGCTCTTGGTCTGTGTGCAGTGAGGAGCACAAGAGCAGTAAAACGCTGGCGTGATAACCCCGATCTGATGTCCTTCCTCGCTCAGATCTAGCCTACAGTTATGTGACGCTCAATCCCGCGAAGTCCGCTGCTTATAACCTTTACGAGGCTGAGCGTCACATAACCGCGAAGCCAACATAATCGCAGAACTTCGCGGTAAGAACGTGAGCCAATAGGCCCGGTCCAG
>DATLTI010000374.1:0-1234 GCA_035533675.1 Acidimicrobiales bacterium
TGACGGGAACCCAATTGATGGTCCACCCGCTATGCGAGTTGTAGTTGGTTTTTGGTGATCCATTCCTCCGCGAACGCAGCTGGGGTCTTCCAGCCGTGCGCGCTGTGTGGTCTGTTGATGTTGTAGTCGATCCTCCAGTCCTCTGTGAACACCTGGGCTTCGAAGAGCGAATCGAAGAGCTGACCGTTGAGGTGCTCGTCGCGCATCCGCCCGTTGAATGACTCGACCCAGGCGTTCTGCCAGGGCGACCCCGGGTCGATGAACAGCGTCTTGTTGTTGTTGAACCGACACCAGTCGGCAACGGCATGGGCAACAAATTCGGGACCGTTGTCGAACCTCATGAACTTGGGATAGCCACGCACCCCGGCGATCTTGTCGAGAACTGTGACCACATGATCGGCGTCGATGGAACGATGGACCTCGGTCGCGAGCGCCTCTCTGGTGTATTCATCGATGACGTTCAAGATCTTGATGGTTCTCCCATCTCTCGTCTGATCGAACTGGAAGTCCGCTGCCCAGATCACGTTCGGTGCGATCGGACACATCGCACCGGTGGTGACCCCAATGCCACGCAGTGGCCTCTTTCGCTTTCGATAGGGAACCCGCAGGCCCTCTTCTCGCCACAGCCGGTGGATCTTCTTGTCATTGACCCGGAGCCGCTCGGTTCGTGCCATCGCTGCTGCACGTCGCCAGCCCCATCTCGGACGCTGTGTCGAAAATGCTCTCAGCCACGCCCGGAGGACGAGCTCGTCATCAGATGGTGTTGGTGGGCCAAGGCGCTGGGTGGAGCGCGGCTGACCGACGACGCGACAGGCCTTTCGTTCTGAGACCCCGAACCGTTCCTCGAGCAGATGGACTGCGTCGCGACGGCGGTTCGGGGTTAGAAGTTTCCCTCAGCCAACTCCTTGAGCATCGACTTGTCGAGCTCGGCCTCGGCGAGGAGTCTCTTTAATCGGACATTCTCCCGCTCGAGCTCCTTGAGTCTCTTCGCATCGTCTGGCTTCATGCTGGCGTATTGCTTTTTCCAGCGGTGCCAGGTCGACTCGGTGATCTCGAGGTGTCGACAGACCTCGTCGATTGCCTGTCCCTGTCCGAGCAGCTTCTCTCCCTCGGCGAGTTTTCTGATCACCTGTTCGGGTGTGTGATGTCGCTGTTTCAACGTGCAGTCCTCCTTGCTCCATTCTGGAGCATTGGACTCGCACTCGGGGTGGATCAGCTCACGGGGATCCTGTCA
>DATLTI010000375.1:0-9941 GCA_035533675.1 Acidimicrobiales bacterium
TGCCGAGGGATTGGCTCACGACCCAACTGGCCCAACACGAGGGGGGCGTTGACCACTGGTACGGGCGAGTGTCGGTTGCTGATTGGTCTGAGTACTCCGGCGAAGCTCGATCACGCTGGCAACGCGAGTACGAAAATGAAAACCAACCGATTCACGGAGCGAACTTGGGATTCAACGCTGCCACCTACCTCGCGGCTGGCGGATTCGAGCCTCTAGACACCGGAGAGGACCGAGCGCTCCATCGCGCACTCGTTACCCTCGGTGCACTCTCGCACTACGACTCGGCGGTTCGAGTTGTTACCAGTGCTCGTCGACAGGCCAGAGCGCCGTTGGGGTTCGCTCACGCTCTTGACGTCATTCGTTCCGCGCCGCGCCTGCGCGCCCAAGTTTGAGACGAAGGAGCGTCTCGGTGATGGGTTCGCGTTTCACGTGAATTGACCATTGCTGTCGCGTCTAAGCACAAATGAGCGAGCCAGTCCAGAGCCGAAAGCGAAGAGCCGGTCGGTGTGACTTCAGGTTCGGAGCGTAAGGATTCAAGTCTCGTCCCCGAAACTCTGGAACCTAAGACCCCCTCCGACACCGGACAGCAGCACCCTTTTTAGCGAGCCGTCAGTCGCTTAACTCTTCTGTCGGCCCCCTAATCGCCGGATGACTCGCGGAATATCACAGAGGCAAGACAGCGTCGGCTTCAACTTCGACAAGTAAGACCGGATCAATGAGCGCGTTCACCTCGACCATGGTGCTCGCTGGCCGGATGTCAGCGAAGAATTCACCATGAACTTGACCGACTTCCTCCCATCGGTTGATGTCCGTCACGAAAATCCGAGTGCGGACCACGTTCTCCAAGCCGCCGCCAAGCTTTGCAAGCGCTTCGGCGATACGTCGTATCGCTTCACGCGTCTGCTCGGCGATGTCGTCGTCTCCAACAGCGCCACCACCCGGAAGCGATGCAGTCGTGCCCGCCACTGCAATCCATTGTCCGACTCGCACTGCACGCGAGTACCCAACGATCGGACCCCAAGGTGTTCCTGGTGGCACCAGAGACTTGTCATCCATTTTATAAGTCTCGCCCATTCGACAGGTCTCGCCGCGGATGTCTTGTGTATGGGACAAATGCGCCTCAGAACACCGATTCGGTCGCGCTCAAGTGTGGCAGGGCATCCAGAATTGGAGTCGCCAGTCGGGGATTGATGAGGACGGCGGGTGGGTGCTCGCAACACCAGCCTGAACTGAGACTAGGAGTTCGTCGAGTGCTTCGGCGGGCGTCTTCCATCGCCGACGCTCCGTATACTAATTTCATGACGCCCCCATTCACCATTCGCCCAGCCGGTACATCCGATGTTGCTGAACTCGTCGACCTGGTGAACGCCGCGTATCGTGAGCACGATGGCCAGCAGGGCTGGACCACTGAAGCAGCACTGCTTGGAGGAAAACGGACAGATGCTGAAGAGATCCTTGTGGCGCTCTCCAGCCCGACAGCCCGGATCCTCGTGGGTATCTCGGAGACAAGGATCGTCGCGAGCTGCCGCGTTGAGCAACACACTCGGCGTGATAGTGAGATCGGAATGTTCGCTGTACACCCTTCATTTCAGGGAAAGGGTATCGGCCTCGAGTTACTCGAGCATGGAGAAACGCTTGCGAGAGTGGAATTCGGTGCAGCTAGGATTCTCCTCTATGTCATCCAGCAACGAGAGGAACTCATCGCCTGGTACGAGCGTCACGGCTACACCCCAACGGGGTTGAACAAGCCGTTCCCGTACGGTGATGAGCGCTTTGGGGTCCCGAAGCGCGTTGACCTCATGTTCATGGAACTCGCAAAAGAGATCGTCTAACCGGACATTATCGGTGCGGAATCAGTGCCCTCCGACACGAACCCCCACGTGGCACCTCCCCTGGGCGCCTGACTACACCGGTTCAAGCACATTAAGCACGACCGAAAGCCTCATACGTGCCATCACCGATTCTGTATCGCGGAGGACGAATTGCGATCGATCGACGGTTATCCGCGTCGTGAAGCCGGCGGCAGGCGCGCGCGGTTACCTCGCAGGTGACCGAGAACTAAGCGGCTCGCAATTCGAACAACTGGACGCTGCCTTTGCTTAAAGCAACGTCAGCGAGGATGGCCGACCGCGGAGGCAGCGGCCTCAACAAGGTGCCCAGCTGCACGCAGGAGGCGACGCACCTGGGGTGGCTCAAGCAGAGACATCCCGTAGTGCGACTGGTCCTTCAGGTCGAGCGCCGTGGCCAAGTTGCGAGCGATGGAGTTCGCGCGGCGCTCGCGCGCCTTCTCATCGCCCTCCCCGAAGCGAATGGAACCAACCAGCTCGATAGCTTCTCGGTGGTCCTGCCCTCTCGAGCGCTCTCCGAGAAGACGACAGCACAGCTGGCCGCGATCGCCGCCAAGCCCGCAGCAACGTGGTTGTAGTCATAATCCTCGGGTCGCTCAGACTCCGACACCACCGCGCGAGCCACCTCGAGGTAAACAACGGCCTGACGGTATCGGAAAAGAGCCTCCTGTGGACCACACTGCTGCCGGCGAGAGCTAGAGGATCGAGGACTCATCGGAGCACCTTTCGAATCGACCGTGGCTTTGTGTCCCGCTCGAGCAACCCGGCGAGCGAAATGCCAGCAACGGTTATCCCGTCACGAAGGATCTCGTCGATTAGCGGCTCTGCCCGCGCGACGTGGCGCCGGAACGCGGACTCGGACCAGTCGACAACCTGGAGGTGGTTTCCTGTCCAGTGGAAAACGTCGGTGCGCAGCTCGTGAACCTGTCTAGCCCATCCTCGCGCAAGAGAGCTCGAACTGATCTGGGACCGGATGAGAAGGAGGTCGATATCGCTCTCGATCTCACCATCGCGACGCGGCGCAGAGCCGAATAGCACTCCAGCAACGGGCGCAGGCGCCCACTCCTCGAGGCTTTTTCGGAGACGTCGAACGAACGCGTCGTGCGCGTCGAGCACTGCAACAGCGGCGCGATACAGGACATGGTCGTGGTTGAGCGAGTAGAGAGCCCTTCCCCCGAGCTCCTCGCGGATGCAGATGCCGTGAGCTGCTAAACGATCGAGCGCTCGCCGAATGCCAGCGGCGGTACCTTGGCCGGTCACTCTGTACACCTGTGCCGCAGAGGCTGGCTGCGAACGACCATCGAGAGCGCGAAGGATCGGCATTGTAAGATTGCCAGCGAACGCTGAACCCGGTTCCGTAAGATCCATCAATATGATGATACTCGAATATCTCTAGTGATATTCGAGTATTCCTAGAGATATTCGATAATCACTCTGGGGCTTGCTTCCTAGGCGCTATTGCGGGGGCACCCGCGCGAACAAAACGCACGACCGAGCGGACTCGACGGTGTCGCAAGCCGCGACTGAGGCCATCGCGGCTTGGGCCCAGGAAGGCTCCCGGAATGAGTTCACCGGCGGCACGTGCCTTTCTGAGCGCTTGAAGACCACCAGGAGTGAGACCATCGAGTGCGACATCGACGCTGATGTCGGTTATGGGGTCGGTGGGCTCGCCCTGGTCGTTAAACGCGGACGTGACAAAGGGGATGATCACGGTGTTACGCAAGGGAACGGCCGAAAGTGACACCATGATATCATGGGATCATGACGAAGAATCTGACGGTTCGCCTGAAAGACAACGTGGCTGCCGACACTGAAGCTCTCGCGCGCGTCGAAGGCAAGAGTCTCAATGAGACGGTTCAGCTGGCACTCATTGAAGCTGTCGAGCGTCGTCGCAATGACCCTGAATTCAAAGCCCGACTGACCCGAATCATCGAAGAGGATCAAGAGCTGCTCGATCGCCTTGCGAGGTGACGATCCGCTATCTCGATCTTCCTGACTACCTTGCTCTCGCTGTAGCGGTCACTGGACTTGACATCAAGACTGTCATGGCGAGTGTGAAGGTAGATCTTGTGGACTCAGCCCTTCATGCTCCGAGCGCGAGTTTTGCCGGCGAGGAGTTCTACCTCGATTTTTGCGACAGGGCCGGTGTGCTCCTCGTTCGTCTCGCGAGAAACCACCCATTGCTCGATACACGAAAGTTCGCTCTTGGGCACCCGGTTGCTGTCGTTAAACGGTAATGACGACAAGTTGCGACAGAATCCGTTACACCAACGGATGACCCGGCCGAGTCCGAGGGTGTGGGTGGGGTGGGGCCACTGGCCCATATCGGAGGTTTCGCTAAGAGGTGGTAATACTGTAATTCAGTATTTCTGCTATAATTCCGGCATGGAGAAATTTAGCGGATTTGTCGCCGTCCGGGCCCGTGGAACGATTGCCCTACCTCCAGCCCTTCGCCGACGGTTCCACCTCGACGAGGCGGGTGCCCAGGTAGAGGTAACAGAGCGAGACGACGGTGTCATCGAGCTGCGACCCGTGCTCCCTGTCGATGCCGACCAACGATGGTTCTGGACGGATCGCTGGCAGGCGATGGAGCGCGAGGCAGATGCCGAGATTGCCGCGGGTCTTGGCAAGGTGGTTCACTCTGGTGAGGAATTTCTTGTAGCAATCGAAGCCACTGCCGGAAAGTAGTGCCCACGTATCAATGGTTACCTTCATTTAGTGGCGACCTCAGGCGACTCTCGCCCGAACAACGCCTCGCGTTCCATACAGCGATCGCAATGTTTGTCGCCGACCTCGCATCCGGGCAGTTCCGGTCGGCACTACGGGTAAAAGGGGTGCGCGGCGCCACCGGCGTGTTCGAGATGACGTGGGCACCAAATGGCCGGGCGACGTTCGAGTACGGGGCAGAGATCAACAGAAGCGAACCCCATGTAATCTGGCGACGAATCGGAACGCATGACATTTTCGATAGACCGTGACGGGGACGGAGTGGGCCGATTTCAAAATGACCGGCTGACTCTGGCTCTTTCCGATGCCGACATGGTTGGGTTCTTACAGCGTTAGTTGACCAACGGACGCATCGTCGGTGAATCAGCCCAATAGCGAATCTCGGGCTTGTCCGGTGACCGAATCGGATGAAATCATTTCACGTTGCCAAATGTCGCGTGAACGATATTGTCCGAACGGATCGCGTGCGCTGCGACGAACTGCTCGCCGAATGAGACGGCGATTGCTTCGTCGAGTTCCGGGAAA
The DNA here is from genome assembly GCA_035533675.1 of Acidimicrobiales bacterium. Taxonomy (GTDB): domain Bacteria; phylum Actinomycetota; class Acidimicrobiia; order Acidimicrobiales; family Bog-793; genus CAIVND01. Next base: position 5,100 of record DATLTI010000375.1, read on the forward strand.
AGGTGTCCGTAGCGGTCAAGGGTGACGTTGATCGAGGAGTGTCCCATTCGGGCCTGGATCGCCTTGGGGTGTGCTCCCGACGCGATCGCAAGAGCGACACTTGTGTGGCGCAGATCGTGGAACCGACAGGCCAGCTTGAGTGAATCTCGTGCTGGCTTGAAGTGGTGGGTCAAAAAGCTCGAGGAGATGAGCGGGTGGCCAGCCTGGTTCGCGAACACGAGGCCGTCTGATCCTGGGCCAGCGAAGTGTGAGAGATGGTCGGTGAGAACCATCGCGGTGAATTCCGAGATCGTTACCGATCGAACTGAGCCAGAGGTCTTTGGTTCTTTTCGCAGCCACTCACCGGCACCCATGCGGATGAGTTGTTCGGTCACGCGAACCTTTTGGCGTTGGACATCGACGTTGGCGCGTCGCAGTCCAATGAGTTCTCCCCAGCGCATGCCGGTGTCGATGGCGAGATAGACCAGCACGCGATATCGCTCATTGTGCGCCTCGGCAAGGTTGATCGCCTCATTCCAGGAGAGAAAGACCATCTCGCTTCTTGGAACACGCGGCGGCGTGACGCGATCACACGGATTCAAGAGGAGCTTCTCCTTCTCGATCGCCACCTGGAGCATGCGACGAAGCGTCCGGTAGTGACGGTGCACCGAGCTTGGCGCAGTTCCCGACTCAACCTCATCCATTAACCAGTTCTCGATCTCGTCGCTCGGCAGCCTTCCGATCGTGTACGCGCCAAAGCGGGGGAGTATGTATTTGTCAAGGTCGCGGCGATAGGTCTGCTGTGTTGTTGGCGAGAGACGACGTGCGAGCGACATGAAATCCTCGGCCCACTCCGCGAGTGTGATCTTCTCACCGTTCGGGTCGAGCCAGCGCGCGTTGTCGATCGCGACGCGTGTCTCGCGCAAGAACCGTTCCGCGTCGCCCTTGCGGGTGAAGGTCTCGGATCGTCTTCGTCCGAATGGATCGTCATAACGCACGCGGTAGTTGCCGGAACGCTTTTCAACATTGGCCATCTCAATCTCCTCTGATCGGCCATGGGGCTGATTTGGGGCACCATGGGGCTGAAAACAGGGGGTATTGAGAGGTTCTGGAGGTCACTGCCGGTCTGTCAAGGACAAACCAAATATGGCCCCTGACCTGCCACTATGCAGCGAAAAATGCTGGAGGCGGCGCCCAGAATCGAACTGGAGTAGAGGGCTTTGCAGGCGCCATTTAGCGTTCACTTCTGACCGCAGAAGATCAGAAATAGCTGGTGAAAAATCGTGTGCGTACATCGAAGATCGCCCCAGACCATGGTCGGCCGCGGCATCACCGCGGCATGGAATCTAGGGAAATTGCGTGGGTCGATGGCGTCAGCAGGACTCGCGGCGAGAATGTCGCAGTATCCGAGCTGGGAACAGAGCAAGGCTTCACTAGCGCTAGTGCCAAACTCGTATGGAACGGTCACCCTGACCAGGTGGTGAACTTGGTGAAAGAGAGTATCCGCGATCTCGGGCAGCTCCCAATCGCCCCAGCACCGCCTAGTCGTGCGCAAGGTCTTGGAACGACAAGGGGATTCGGCGAGCACGGTATTTTCGATCGAAAGAGATTGAGGTCATAGATCTTCGCCTCGCGAAAGTGTTTGGACCAGGATCGAGGACGAAGTGGACGACCGTTCAGTGTTGCTACAAGCCTCGGTCACCGATTCATCAGAGGCTACAAAACTTGTCAAATTTGGTAATGACAAATGAATTGTTAGTCCGCATCAGGATCTTAGACCATAATGAATTCAGCGATGTAACGAGGAGTGACATTATGAAAGAGTTTCTGACCGACGTGGAGACGTTGCGCAAGCGGGCTCGAGAGAACATGGAACGGGGTTCGGTGACCGACGCGTACGGCGCGGACTTGGACCGGGTCATCTTCGTTCTCAATCAGACGTTGGCCACCGAGCTCGTGTGCGTGTTGCGATACAAGCGTCACTACTTCACCGCGCAGGGACTCAATGCGCAGGTCGCCGCCGCCGAGTTCCTTCAACACGCCGGTGAAGAAGAGCATCACGCCGACATGATCGCCGCTCGGATCACTCAGTTACGGGGTGAGCCTGACTTTAATCCCGACACGTTGTCCGGGCGCAGCCACTCGCAGTACGACTCGTCCGCGGAACTCGAGGAGATGATTCGAGAAGACCTGGTCGCCGAACGCGTCGCGATCGCCTCGTATACCGAGATCATCTCGTGGTTGAGCGCCGGTGATCCGACCACGCGACGAATGCTCGAGGAGATTCTCGCGATGGAAGAGGAGCACGCCGAGGACATGCTGGCCCTCCTTGAAGGACTCAACTAGCGAACCGTCTTTCCCCACCAACTTTGTGGAGCAAAATTGCACTGACGGTACCGATGCCGATGACTGCTCGATTTATCTATGGTTATGTTCTCACCACACACGTGCTTGCATCGTGTGATCAGTTGTGAAACCAATTTTGGATAGCAGGTACTTTCGAGACCGAATGGACCTCGGCGACGCTTCTTTGTTCTAGACCCTGACAACGTAAGCACCGACTGTGGTGGTCGGAATATGTTCAGGCGCAGAGGAGCGGAAGAGATGACAGCATCGCCGCGGTTCTCGAGTTTACGTCCGTTGGTGCGTCCAGATCTGAACTCGAGTCGATGGCGACAGCGCTGTCAAACGGTGTTTGAGCCTGAGCCATGTCTCCAGAAGACGAAGATAGTGGCGAGATGACACGGCGACAGACGTTTCTGATCGTAGGTGGTGGTTTGGCCGGTGCCAAAGCGGCCGAAGCCCTGCGCTCCGAGGATTTCGGCGGGAGGGTGGTATTCATCGGCGACGAGTCGGAGCGCCCCTACAATCGACCGCCGCTGTCGAAGGACTACCTCCAAGGGAAAACGGAGAAGGAAAAGATCTACGTTCATCCTCAGACGTGGTATGACGACAACGACGTCGAACTTAGACTTAACTGCCCGGCCACGCTCATCGATGTCACCGCTCACCGACTGACCGTGCATTCCGGAGAGCAGTTCGACTACGACAAACTACTGCTGACGACTGGCTCGTCCCCTCGTCACCTCAAAGTGCCCGGCAGCGACCTCGACGGAGTGCTGTACCTGCGACGAGTGGCTGACTGCGAGGCGATCAAAGCTGCGTTCGTCACCGCGAAGCGAGTAGCCATCATTGGGGCGGGCTGGGTTGGCCTCGAGACTGCAGCCGCGGCCCGCGCGGCTGGCATCGAGGTGACGGTATTAGAGACAGCGGAACTGCCGTTGGTGCGCGTACTCGGTTCCGAGGTCGCCGAGCTTTTCCTCAAGCTGCACACTCGCAACGGCGTCACGATGGATATGAGCGTCGAGGTAGCTGAAATCACTGGGGTGGAGCATCGGGTTACCGGTGTACGCCTCACCAATGGCCGACAAATCGACGCTGATGTGGTCGTCGTTGGTATTGGAATTACTCCGAACTTCGAGTTAGCCGAGGCGTCCGGCCTCACCATCGACAACGGGATAGTTGTCGACGAATATCTACAAAGCTCAGACCCTGACGTGTTCGCGGCCGGCGATGTGGCCAACACCTGGTACCCGTTGCTCGACCGTCATCTGCGACTAGAGCACTGGTCGGCAGCCCTCAACCAGGGACTCGTGGCCGCAGCCAACATGATGGGCCGAGCCGTCGTCTATGACCGTGTGCCGTACTTTTACTCTGACCAGTACGACCTGGGGATGGAGTACTCGGGCTTCGTCGACTCTGGTCATTACGACCAAATCATCTTTCGCGGCGAGGTGGCCGGGGGAAAGTACATCGTCTTTTGGCTCGACCAGGGACGAGTGCTCGCGGGCATGAATGTCAACGTTTGGGAGGTCGCTGATGTCATCGCCGATCTCGTTCGCTTGGGCAAACCAATCGACGTGGCTCGACTCCAAGATCCGAAAGTGCCTTTAGAAGATCTCCTCCGCGGTGTTCTTGGCGTCTAGTGGAACGCGTTGATGGACGACGCTGAGCTCACGTTGGCGGGTCTTTTGGTGAACCAGTTGCGCGTGGACTCAATTCGCTATTCCACCGCGGCGGAGTCGGGTCACCCCACCGCGTCGCTGTTGGCGGCCGAATGGAGAGACGCGGAGTTGTGAAGTATCGAGGGTTTGCGCTGGCGCCAAGCGAGATTCAGCGTAAAGGAGGCGTTCCGGTGGCAGGCACGGAGCCACAGTGTTTCGCCGGCGAGAGCGATACGAGCGGAGTACGTCAAGGACGAGTGAGGTACCCCATGAAAAAAGGGAGAAGAACATCATGACTGAATCGGTCTTTCCAATCGCGACGGCGGAGATGGGGCATCGCCGCCACGAACTTGCTCCCGACATTGATGATGCCTTTAAAACACTCAGTCGAGCGGTATTCACCAGCGGGACGTTGTCCGAGGTGACAAAGCAGCTTATCGCCGTCGCCGTCGCGCACGTTACCCAGTGCCCATACTGCATAGATGGTCACACTCGGATTGCTCGACGCAAAGGCGCAACGGACGAAGAGATCATGGAGGCGATTTGGGTCGCTGCCGAGATGCGCGCTGGCGGGGCCTATGCCCACTCCGCGATCGCACTGCGCGCCCTTTCCGATGAGCCCCAGAGTCCTTCTTAATACCTGCATACGACGAAGCGTTTTGAATGATGTAGAACCGTTACGCGTGAAGAGATCTTTACTTACGATCTCTCAATAAAGCGGCACTTCGGATATGCGTGGGGTATGAACCATCCACGACGCGAGACAGGGACTCTGCAAATCTGATGGTGTTCAACGCCAAAAGAAGAGAGAGTCCCTGTGGAATCAGATCCTACGCGCATGTGCGAGCTGTTGGTTGGC
>DATLTI010000376.1:0-1704 GCA_035533675.1 Acidimicrobiales bacterium
TCGGGCCCAGCAGGCCCGCCGAGAACTCGATCGTAAGTTCAAGAGCGGGGACGTTCAAGACATCCGAACTCGCCCAAGATCGGGGTGGGTTCGAGCTATTCGTGGCGCATTGGGAATGAGCCAGGCCGCCCTCGCCAAACGCCTCGGAGTAACGCCCTCCGCCGTCCACCAGCTTGAGCAAGCAGAGGTGAACGGCGGGATCACGATCTCCAAATTGGAGGAGGTCGCTCGAGCGCTCGACTCCCAACTTGTCTACGCGTTCATTCCAAATTCCACACTTCAGGACACGGTCGTCAATCAGGCCCGTCGAGTCGCGATTGAGCGGCTCGGCTACGTCCAGATAACAATGGCGCTCGAAGACCAGGAGATTGGAGATGACAGACGACAAGAGGCGATTGACAACTACACCGAAGAACTCATCGCTCGCGGATCCATATGGGAGTCCAAGTGACCAACGGCGAGTCGTCGATCGGGAAATTTTCACTGAGGTCCATCGGTCCTGAGCCAACTGGCGCCACGCCAATCGAGGAGGAAGACCTCAAAGGTCTCATTCCGGACTTCGTGACGACCCGAGCAGATCTGAACCGCGTCGAGTTCGACAACATTGCGAAGGCGCTAACTTGGGCCTCCCAGCAAACGAAAGTGCTCGGGCCGAACGACCTCCTCGAGTATGGCTTCATGATGAAACTCCACCGGCAAATGTTCGGCGACGTGTGGGGGTGGGCTGGAACCAATCGAAGTCGAATAACCAATATCGGATCGCTGCCTGAAGACATCGTGTCCGAAGTTCACTCAGCTCTTGAGGACATGAAATATTGGCACGCCAACGGTGTCTTCGGGAGTGACGAGCGCGCCGCTCGGCTCCACTGTCGACTCGTTACGATCCACCCATTTCCAAACGGCAACGGACGTTGCACCCGATTAATCGCAGACATGTACCTGGTCACTATCGACGAACCCATGTTCACCTGGGGCTCGAGATCTATCGATGTAGACGGTGATGCCCGGGAGCGATATATCGACGCACTGGTCCGAGCGCGAAGCGAAGACGACTATGGCGACTTGCTCGCGTTCGCTCGAAGCTAAAATCTGTCTCCCGATGATTGAGAGGGCGATTTGAAATCCGACTGTCGCTTGAAGCGTCGCTAGTAATTCCATTTGGGGTTTCGGTGCCATACCAGAACGGCCACTAACCCAATCGCACAGCAGTCAAGTTCGGGTTTGCACCGCTCACCCGACGCGACGTGGAATGTAGCCCCGCATTGGCCGTTCAACGCGACCCCGGACTGATTGGTGTCGGTGATCCGACAGGGAGCGAGGTCCACGCGTCCTCGGGCCAAAAAGTGACTGGACAAATCTTGGAAGGTGCGCCAACCTGAACGCGTTCAGCGGCGCGACCGTCTCTACTGAAGGCTCCAGTTGGTCATATTTCATGTCTATTCGACTTGAAACGACTGCATGGCCAAATCACGATTACAAAGTGTGGTTGCTTTCGGCATGGGCATGTAGAAAACCGACCCGGGCCCAAACGTGGCGGTGACTCCCTTGACGGCCGTTGGACGACACCCTGGCGGAGGCGTTTTGCCAGCCGGGAAGAATTGTAACTTGACCGAGGCCATTCCCCCTAGCGCAGACAAGGTCACGTACTTCGTGGAAGTCCCATAGTCCCCTGGGAACGCTGACGGCCAGCCCACTTTGCTTCTC
>DATLTI010000377.1:0-21047 GCA_035533675.1 Acidimicrobiales bacterium
AACTGACAACTCGTTGGCAACCTCGCGCACCGTTCTCCCGGTGTCGATGACGCGGTGAGCTGCCTCAGTTCTGAACTCGAGCGTGAACTTCCTTCTGGTTGCTCCCATGGTGACATCCTTCCAGCCGACGGGTGCGTCGGATTGTCGGGTGTCCACTTTCCTTGGGGAACCTCACCAGGCCGCACCGACGCATGGCTCTGTGCGGATCTTACACTCACTCCCGGTGGCGTCGAAGGCTGGAACCTCGCGAGCTGGCAACACAAAGGATCGCTCCTCATCATAGGCCACCCCGAAGACGAGGTGCGGATGGCACGCCTCGACGACAGCTGCCTTGTCTTCCCGGCACTCGGGTCGTATCGCAACAAGGGCATGCTCGGCGCGTTTGAGTGGGCCTACGAAGAGGTCGCTACGAGTACGTTGCAGGCGCCCGGCGGCCCCTGACACCCAAGGACTGTCGATTAGTGACAACTCACGTTGGGGTCTCAGTTCTGGTGCCCCCGATCGAGGGACGTTCGAGGCCCAATCGTGATTAGATTCCAAGGGTCAGCCAAATGGAGCGGCATATGCCTTTGAATGCGGAAGATATCGAGCGGGCACTAGAGCGGTATCACCGGGAGATCGATCGCTATGAGAAGGTCGCCCTCTTCGTCGCAGATGTGTGTCGCTCGTTGGTACGTGACAACGCTATCCGAGCCACAGTCCAGTTCCGCGTGAAGGACCCAGAGCGTTTGCGTGGAAAACTCCAACGATTGGCGTCGCTGACTTCTATCGACAATGTATTCAGCTCGATCAAGGATTTTGCCGGAGTTCGTGTGGCAACCTACGAAGAAAGCGATCGCGAGAGAGTCGTCAGTGAACTTCAGGCTCGCTTCGTCGGGTCTGGTGGTGGTGCAATAGAAGTAGAAGTGCGTGACTATCCGTTTCCCTCGTTCTATCGAGCAACGCATTGCCAGGTGGTGCTGACAGAAGACGACTTAGTCGGACGATTCGAAAATCTCAGTGCCACGTCATGTGAAGTTCAGGTTTGCAGCATGCTTGCACACGTGTGGAATGAGCTGGAACACGACCTGAGCTACAAACCGATCACTGGAACGTTGAGCAATGAAGAGCTGGCGGCCCTGGTCAACTTGGGTCATTTGGTGCGTTCTGGTGACGGCCTGATTCACGGATTGCTCGGCTATACGGATGCACGCCTTCAACAAACGCAAGGATCATTTGCCGATCAGTGGGATTTCGTTGCCCGAACAAGGAACCTCTTACCAGAGTCCACCGAGTTCGGAACTCATTCTAGGCAGCTATATGAAGAATTGATGGCTCTAGGAATCGATTCGCCCAGCGCCATTGAAGAGCAACTCCTCGCCGGCTATCGCACCAAGCGACCCTACGTCGCGGCCATGGAGCTGATCACCGCTATAGTGAACACCTGGCGGCCATTGGAGACGATGTAGTTTCGTTGAGTGATCGAAGCAGTGACGTACTTCTCGTCCTCCTCCTCGATCAACACGTCAAGAAAGTCATCGCTCGGCATCCGGCTGGGCGAGGTAGAGGTCGACCTCCACGAATAGCAAGCATCGCTACACGATTTCGTGACTGGCGAGAGTTTCAGTCAAGGTCCGCCCCAGCGCAATAGCAGGACTGATCACGGCTCAAAAGTTCCGGCGGCGTCACCATAGAGAGCTTCGAAGGAGCGGTCACCGCTCGCGTCGCGAGTTATCGCATCGATCGAAACCCTGACTACGCATCTTTGGGCTGTCGACAGGCTCTCCCGCAGATCCCGGGAAAGCCGGGGCGGGCAAGAATGGGCTCTAAGGCACAGAAGGAAGTGTCCTGCGTCTGATAGACGTCCGCCAACGCCAACTTAAATCGTTGATACTCGAGCGATTCGATCGCATGCGCTAGCCACATGCTAAGAGTGTTCCTACGGTCTTCGTAATTGTCCATCGGGGATGCCCAAACGACGTGTCCAAAAGAATGGCCAGGCTTGTCCCGAATGAGCCATTGAAGCCGGAATAATCCCTCGTTCGGATAGTGAATGCGCTCGTACTCAGAGCTAGGTTCGGCTCCGTGTCGATGGAACTCAGTGGACGCGGAGCGCATGTACTGATTCGTAGCCCGAAAGAGGTCTCGTTGATTCCAGCCGTCATCTTCGCTAAATACGCTGATAGATCTACGAAAGAACTCCGTCAGACTCTTTGTTTGGATCGATAGATTCTCAAGAGCTATCTGGTAGTCATCTACTTTGGTTGCGAGCCCACCCACGTGCTGTTTGAACATCGCCTCCTCTGTCTGATTCTCGTAGGACACCTGGGTGCAACGAGACACATTGTTTTGGAACCTTTGAGCCACGGCCCTTAGGGCCTTGAGATGATCAGACATCTGATCCTGAGGTAGCTCCGTCCTTGGTCTCATCGTAGGAACCACGAACAGGAGAATTCCGGCAAGCAAGAAGACACATCCCGCGACTAGGCACGGGACTTCCCACCATGGATGGTACGCACCAACCTTCGGAGCTAGGACCCTTTGGAGCGGGACAGTCCCGAGTAGAAGGGCAATTCCCGCTCCTATGCAGCCCAGCCCTTCGCCCCAGCGGGGATGACCGCCTTCACCCATACGTCGGACATTAGGCGTCATCGAGCGCTCGTGTATGAACTCTCACCAGACTCGGCACCACGCTTGCCCACACTCTCCACGCCAAATCATTGAACTACCCGCGGTCGCGAATCCTTCCTAGCCGAATTCACGACAGAATGGGACGATCGGCAATCCTCTCCCTTATTGCAGTAGGAAGCACCCGGCAGTCGGCGAACTTCTGTCGAACGATGGTCTCGGCTTCAGCTCCCTCGAGGGCGGTTGCTGATGCGCGGATCGAACGCCACGCTTCGATTACATCGTGCGCGAGCGATTGCAACACATCGGGTCCAACCATGAAGAGATGTTCCCGCGCTATAGCCTCAGCATCAGGGTCGATTACCTGCCTCGGCGTCACAATGACCGACGCGCTACCCGTCGGCGCTGACTCGCCACGATCAAAGCTTAGGCTGTCCAGTTGCGTATTCGCTTGGCGGACATCCGACATGCTGACAGGACCGTCAGCATTGGCGTCACTCTTCGCTTCCAGAGTCACCCACCATTGGCTTGAGAACAGCCAAACCGAATCGGCCCTCCCCTTCCCTCCCGGCTTAAATGCTTCGGCCCCAAGAAGTTTCCCCAGTTCGGAAAGGGCAGGCTCGAACAGTGCTGGGTCGGTCGCAGCAAGGCCCTCCTCGATCATTGAGCGCAACCGGAGCCATTTTGCGGTTTCCATCCGGCGCGCCGGATGTTGAGCTGCCGTCGAAACAGCCTGTTCATCGAAAGGGTCCAGCTCAACCTCATCCGCACCGAGTGGCGCCAAATCTCGAAGCCAGCTAGTGCCTCTAGCGGCGCCATGAGCCTTCCTCAGGAGCTGCTTGGCGCTCTCGGCCAATGCGGCATTCCCGCTCTCAGCCGCCGCAATCTCCTGCCATGACGCGGCAAAGTAAAGCCACAACGCTCTATACGGGGACAACACTCCATCGGCAAGTTGCTGCGCAACTTCGACAGCCAGCCGGCTTGCAGTTTCGAATTCACCTTTCCAGACTTCACCCCACGCCTTCACCTCCTTCGAGGCACTTGCTGCAAGCGATGAGGTACCGGCAGGCAGGGTTCGTTCGGCCTCTCGCCGGAGTTCGGCGATATACGGTTCGGCCTGCGTGCTCCAATCATCATCTTGGGCCAAGAAGGAACCGACAAGTTCTACCAGTTCACTGGCCGGAACCTCGCTGTTGTTGATCCCGAACGCAATCTCGGCTTGTACTTCCAGGCGCAGGGCCGCTCTGATTTCGCGCCGTTGCAAGAAACGGGTGAGGTCCTCACCAAGAACAACCACAACAGAATGATCCTTGAGGCCACGCGTGCAGCGGCCTGCACCTTGGATTACTCGCGTACGTAGGCGCTCTTCAAGCACTCGTCCGGCACGCAAGGATCGCACAAGAAAACGTTCCTGGAGATGTTCGCCTGTAGGCAGACCATCAAGGACTGTCATCCTGCACGAATCGTCGGCAAGGTCGATCCCGTCATAGCGATTCGCCAATGCCAAGATTCCACGCTTTGCACGCCGGAACTCATCGAGACTTGTCTCGATATCTGCCTTTCCAAAGACCTGCATACCCTGAGGGACGAGATTCACTCTGCTGGCGTCGAGAAGCCTGTTGCTAGGAGCAATCACGAGAGCCTTGCCCGCCCGGTCGATCAGCTCGCGAGTCAGACTCTTCGCGATATTCCCCTTGAGCAGTTCGGGAAAGACGAAGAAGCGACGCCCTGAGGTGCGTTGGTCCCATCCAGTTGGCACTGGAAGTCGCGCTATCGGTGCCCGTCCGAACGCACGCTCAAGCTCGCCACCGTCCCCGAGCGTGGCTGAAATGTATATGCGCTGCGTAGGATCTGCGAAATGGGAATGGAAATTCGTCGGAGGAATGTAGGGGCGAATCAGGAATCCTTCCCAACCAAAGTAGAAGAGACACCGATCGAGGGCTGGGCGAATCTGGGTGTACCGGAATCGCATGTCACCCCCGGCATTTGCGAGGACCGCATCGATCTGACTCATCCTTCGGTGCATTGCGCCGACGGGAAGCAACCGCACGTCGGCACGTGTTCTCGGATCAGGATCGCGAGATTCAAGTCGCTGGACGAGGAATCCGGAGAGTTCGCTTCGAATCGATTCGAGAAGGCTCATATAGAGCGCCTCCTCTTCGGCGCGTGAAATCGAAACACTCCACGCTCGAGCCACGAACTGCTCTCCGGCATGGGCATCGTCGAACAACAACGTGCCGGGAGTAGATAGGGCTGGATGTGAATTAAAGATTGTGCTGTAGGTGCATATTGCCATGGCGTCCGATCGTTCGTACCTGGACGAATCGGCGATATCCCATTCGGCATGTCGGCCATGTAGGGGCACAGCCCCGATGCCTTGCCTTATCGCTTCTGCATGCACTTGGAGCGCCAGCTGGACTGTGGGACAGGCGTAGGCCACCCGCTCCTCCAGGGCTGTTCGCCGCCATTCGCCAATCAGCAGAGCTGAGAGTGTTTTCCCCGACCCTGTTGGCAATTCTAGAGCGACGTCCGGAGTCTCAGTGTGGTGAGCTAGGTACTGGCGCAATATGTCCGCCTGATGCGACCACAGGCTCGGTACTCCGGTCTTTGTGCGAGGCAGCTGATCAAAGAGCCTCTCGGGGCTCTCTGCCCGAGGTAGATCAATCGGGCCGCGCCGGAAGGTGGGGCTCACGACTACATTCTGTCAGTTAGTCGCTGGCACCGTGCAGGGTGGCTCGTGGGTCAATGAGCTCGTTGCTTCGAGCCAGCGGGATGAGGGCTGGTCGACCGCCAAGCGGCGTTGGCGAAGAGCTGGCCTTATGGGCAGTAATCGAGTCCGAGACCTCATTACCGAAAAGCAACTGAGAGCTCATAGACGGGGTCAAGGTCAACGGCTAACCTTCCAATGCCGCGTTACCGGTTCGATCGGTGCGCTGGATGGAAGAGGCCGGCGTCTATGCCGACAAAATCGAGCGGGGATGGTCGATGGCAGGGTCATACGAATCTGCGCGAACAGCGATTTCATTTTCGTCGCAACCAAGCCTCCGGCGCCTCTTTCAGAAACTTCTCAAGACCGACGAACAGGTTACCTTAATCTGTGGCGCCGGAGTTTCCTGTGCGGCCGGCCTTCCTGGTTGGGAGGAATTGGTAGACCGCATGTGCAAGAGCATTGTTTCTCCAGAGATCGCCGAACTGGTAGCACAAGATCGAATCGATCCAATGAGAAAAATCGACTATGTGCTTCGCTTGGCAGACCCTGCGCTGAATAAGGTTGAGGACATAGTGCGAAAGGCACTATATGAAGGCAAGAGTGACCTACCACCTTCTCCGCTTGCCGAAGCCGTGGGATCACTGGTATCTGCTTTAGGTGGTCGGGCCGTACTCCTCACAACGAACTACGATGATCAACTGGAGCGTGGCCTTGAGACGCTCTTCCCGGGCGACGCTATCTGCTCGCTAGCGCTTACGGCAAATGATCTCGAGGAATGGCGAACGATGATCGATGAGCGCGGTCTGGCTCCCGTGCTGCATATGCATGGCATGGTATCGCCAACAGGTAGAACGACGAAAGTCGTACTTAGTGAAGCTCGCTTTCATGAGCATCGTCAGGCGGTTCAGCAACTGATTGCCGAGCGTCTCACGGAATCGCATGTTGTGCTTTTGGGCGTCAGCATGACGGATCCCAACCTCTCGGAGCCATTGAATATGACCAAAGGGAGTCGCGGCAAACATCAAGCGTTTCTTCTGCATGTACCGGAATACCGGTGCGCGGGAAAAGTGCTCGCAGATGAGTTCGTGAGCCGAGAAGATGTTTATGTGGGCACAAGAAACGACGCGTTGAAGGAGAACTACGGACTAAGTGTTATCACTCTAAAGTCGTTTGCACAGGTTCAGCAGGTACTGAACGATCTCGTGCTCGCACAAGGTAAACCGGCGCAGTACTTCAATGCATCAGGTGCGAGGACGACTCGCTATGGCTACCGTCTGAAGAGAGCTCTCGACTACTCGTATCTCGCGGTGGGCATACCGAAGCGCCACGATTTTCCGGAGGGAAGAGAGTTGAAGGAAGTAAGCGATAAGCTCGATGTCGCTCTTGAAGCTCCGCATGGTCCGAGATCCGTATTGAGAAAGGCTGTCAAGGATCTGTTTCTAGGGGAATCTGCCGCGTTAATGAGAGAGCTCGGGTTTACCGAGCCATGGTTCCGTTCGGAGGGGTTCGCCCTCTTTCTTTGGTTGCGAGCTCGTGCCCAGCACGGAGACAACAAACGTCATCCGCCGTTTGCGTTGCGCCTCATCGGAACCTCGGCATATCACCATAGGCGGTCCTGGTCTCACCAGATTGCCTCTCCGATTCAGGCGTCACAGTGGATGGCATCAAACACGGCTTTCTATGGCCGGTTCCAGATGGCGAAATTGGTCGATCACCGTGCCTACGCGCTGTGGCGATCGGCGGCGTCAGTCCCCATAACGTGGGTTAATGAGAACAACCGTGACGACAGATTGGCAGTCGGTGTTTTGACGCTTCATTCCAACCGCCAATACTGGCTCGAGAACGAACTTAGAGAACTGAAGGGACGGGGGATCGAATTGAAACCGTCAGTCCTCGGCCTCTTGAATCAGCGCCAACGGATTCAACTCGAAGAACAGCTGTCGAAGTGTGGTTCTAGGATCGTCAAACTAGATCGGCAGGTCTCTCGAATCCGAGGGGTGCAGGAAAACTAACCGCTGTCATCTCTACGGGCTCGGCGAAGGCGTTCGCGCCGGGACACTGCACCCTTGTGTACGAGCCGACGAGAAGGTGGGGGCGACGAAGCTGGTCCCACATAGACCGTCTCCGGCTGAACACGCGATTGGATCTGAGCTTGCTCAAGCGCGTGTGCATCGCTGGCAGCGACGGCGACTGCGCCGATCTCGATGATGGTCACTTCGTCAGTATCCTCTCGTAATTGTTCTGATTCCCGACCAGAAACCTCTTCGGAAGGAACTCGTTCTGATTTCATCGGTTGCCCCCTCATAGCCGGAGCAACATGGGCGTGAACCCTATCTGATGCTCATCGGCGTCGCCTGAACCGTCTCGTCCTTGGTATCGGCTCGAGGGCCCGATGACTGAATAGAGTGAGGCCAGATCCACCGAGTGTGGTCTATGGCGTGTGGCCCACTGTCTTAATCTGATCGATGGAAATCGATGTATCATCCTCCTAATGTCCTCTCTACCAGGACTTTTGTCAATTGCTACAGCCTGAGTCTAGGGGTGAATCCCTGAGAAGACGACGGTGACCGCGCCAATCCCACTCTGGCAGTCATGAAGACGCCTGGCTGCAGTAGGCCGACCTCCAAGACCTTGGCCAACGGCTTCACCGGACGATCGTCTTCGACCCTTGGCATACGTCGACGTTAGACGGCTGGAAATCGACGATGGGGGATCGATCAGCCCCGCCGGTGGTCGGTTCACGCAGGTGAGAAGAGATCATCGCCGGCGAAATTCCGCGACGTGAGGGTCATTGACCTGGATCCAAGGGAACGCGATCTGCTCCTTGAGCCAGACCATGGCCCACCTGTTTACTCAGCCACAGCCGTGGACCAGTGCCCCGCTTCCATGCCGTCAGCAGGATATTCCACTACCTACGTCGGGAAATAGTCTGGAAACTGATGTTCGAGACGGCGGCGAACTCGTCGGGCGCAGCATGAGGTGGGGTCGGATCGGATCTCTAGTATGCATCAGGCGGCGGAGTATCGGATCTAACCGTTTCCAGTTCCATTTTGCTAATCGCTTCCTCTATTCTCTTTACTTCTGCATTCAGTTGGCCAGACGGAACGTGATTCCTTCTCAGATGGTCCTCCACTGCGCGTATCGTTTGGGCATAGTCATTCCCAAGTCGAGAGTTGAGATCCTTCCAGGGGATCCCTCTGAGCGATTTCGCGACATCGCTGTCAAACGCGACTCGTCTTGACGCTAACAGAAACGCAATCGAAGGATACCCCAAATAGCCTCGCCAGTATGAACCATTGTCGTTCGAACTAATCCTCTTTGACGGTTCGTCGTAGCGAACCAAGTAGCGTTTGTTTCCACTCGACGAAGTAACTTCCGCCCCTCCTGGAACGAGCGAAACGCGTTCGTCCGCTATCGCGCCCAGGGCTTCGTGGTACTTGATGATCGGCGTTTGGTGCTCTGTCATTATGACTCGATTATCTCAATATCAAGGCTGGAACACAACGCCCTCCAGTTCTTTGGAAGACGTTTGGTAACTCGATTGCGGGGGTCGACAAGAGCGTCAAACTCAGCTCGAAAGAACGAGTACAAGGAGCCACCACTCCGACACACGAGAGTTGGAACACCCTGCGTCTGGCTTCGTTGATGGTTGTAGAGAGATGCGACGATGATGTCGTCAAACCTGTAGGACGCATACAGCTGAGCCGCGTCCAAGGTGAAGATCCTGGCCCCCATGCGCTCATAAAAAGCGTAGGAACCTGCAACATACGTGGCAACACCGTCCGGGCTTTGGCCAGCGCGCTTCGCAATCTCCGGCAGCGCAGTGGTCCGGGGAGGGAAGATGCTCGGAAGAATCAGACGAAGTTGTGGGTTGGTCCGCTGGCGCAACTCCGGAAGTACTGCACCAAGCTGGCGACGCCACGTTCTAGCATAGGTGAAGAAGAGATCAATCTCTTTAGCCCCCAGTAAGAGCGCCTCCCAATCAACAGAGTGATAGAAATCCAGGGTCGCGAGTTCGATTCCTGCATCTTCAATCCAGGAGCTGTCGGCGTTCGGGGTCTCCGGCGGATCAAGCGTCCGCTCTAGGAGCAACTGGCCTAGGCGTTCGGACGCCCGACGTTCCTTCTTGGTCCGCAGTGTGTCAAGATTTCGAGTGGTCGACCTTTTGTCTTTGATGTATCGCTTCCGTCGTTCGCCAATAGTCAAATGGGGATCGGACCAATCCGCTCTTCCAAGCGCAAGCATCATCCGAAGGATCCGAGCATCCTCTCCTGCTCCGAGCCTTCCTACGTCGGCTTTGATTCGCCTTTGAGCAAGCTGTGCTCTCCGGGCGAGGTTGGTTGAGTTCGGCTCCTGCGTCACGACATCAGGCAATTGCACCAGCTCCCGAGAGCCGATCAAGTTATGCCAGTCGTCACAGGCACGTGGCATTGATCTCAGACTTGTTAAGGCCTTGGCCACGTCTTCGACTTGCGGTCTCGTAGGTGTCGAGCTCACTGCAGCTCAGGTCGTATCACGCTCAGCTCACTACGTCACTTTTCGAGCCAGGGTCGCTCGATTCACGATGGCGTGGTCGATCGAATGTCGATCGGTTTCCGACGCCTAGGTCGGAGCAACTTGAGGAGAATGTGCCTATGTCGAGCTTGATTCCCAGTAACACCAGCATGGCCGGGCGGGAGTCCCGTTATACCGGAAAGGCCCTCGCACGCATCAATAGCCAGACAGAGATCGGCCTCGCTGAAATCGAAGCTAAGGCCGAGCTCCAGGTGGCCCGGATGATGGCGGTCGGTTATGTCGGAAGGCGGGCCATGCACGAAGTGGCCATGATCAGCCAACTCGAGCAGCAGTTGTCGGTCTTGGTGCCGATGGCGACGGCCCGGCTCCAGGCCATCGGCGACATGGTGGCGCTGGCGGCGGCCGACGTGGTCGCCGACACAGTCCATCAGGTAAGCCGGTGATTGGCCTCATTGTTGGAATGCTGGTGCTCTGTCTAGTGGTTGTCGTGGTCTTCGGTGTCTGGTCGACCACGGACGACCAGAGGCAGCGTCGAGTTGAGCAGGCCCAGATCAACCGGGAGGTGTCTCGGGCTGAGCACCGGCTCTACAACATGGCGAGCAACGCCTTCGCCTCGATGCTGGATGCCGCACGGGGAAGGTCCTCCGGTGGCTGCGAAGGACATCGGTGATCAGGCGGTCCAACACGGCGAGAGGGTCTTGACCCTCAGGGTGGTCATGGTGATGGCCCGGGCGGTCTTCGGACTGCTCGGGCGATCACCCATCTTGACTGTTCTGGAAGTGATTCGGAATGTCAGGGACCTCTAATGAACTCACCGGCTCAGAACAACTCGAGTAGCAAGATGACGCGTGGCGCGGTCATGATGCTGGTGGTGGCGATCGCCATCTACATCGCCGCCCACCTGATCGAATCCGTGGCCCCCGTCCTCATCGTGTGCGGCGTCATGGTCGTCGTGGTGTACACCGTGATCATCCGACGCAAGCGAGACGGATGGTGATGGTCGGGAACCACGCTCGGACGGCGGCGCGATACGTCCGAAGAACAGACAGACCAACTGTCCGATCGGTGTTGTGAAATGGACAATCTCTCTTGACGAGCTAGCAAAATCGTAATTTACTAATCCGCACTCTGTGGTGCCGCTTTTGAGCAGCACCCAGCCGGCGCCGGTGTACTGCGGCGAACCCCAAATCTTCGGGTTGTTCGCGCGACGCGCCATCTCGGCGGCAATGAAAGACAACAGAGCGAAGGGAGGTGAAGGAGTGAGCAAGACCTTTCATCACGGCGAACGTCGACATGGGCATCGACAGATTCGTGTCCACGGTATTCGGCGAGAACCGGCCGACCTTCGCAAACTGGCCCGCGCCCTCATCGCCTTCGCCCAAGCTCAGGCAGAAGTCGAAGCCCAGGCCGAACATGATCCGAAGCGAAACACCGAACGTCTCGGCCGACACAAGAAACCTTCATCTGACTATGAATCAGCCGACAACCGGGGAGACTCGGCGTGAAAGCGCCAACCCTCGTTTGGCTCCGGCTCAAGTGGCCTCGGGAGGCTTCTGCCGACCAGGTTCTAGCCGCGTGGCGAGTTCTGGGCCCGATGGCCGGATATCCCGTGATTGCCGAGGCTGTTGGTAACGGCGGACTGGTCACTCATCGATTGGGTGTCCCGGTCGGGCGGGACCGGGTGGTAGCTCGACAGCTCTCAGCAGTCATCCCAGGCATCGGAGTCGAGGAGGAAGGTGGTTCCGAAGCGTCGGAGCCTGTGACCTTAGATATGGCACTTCGCCTTCGGCTGAGCACACGCCGCCGGGCGCTTAGTAGCGACGACCTCCACCAGGCCAGCCGGGCTCTGTTGACCGTTCTGGCTGGGACCGCACGGAGCGAACGTCTCATTCTCCAATGGGTACTTGGAACTTCCCTGTCCCCGGCCGTCGTCCCCAGCCAGGCGTCGGTGGACCACGAACTGACGGCGTCCGGGGTCATGGATGCACTCCTGGGTAAGCCTGGTCCTATCGACGCCGAACAGCGGCGAGCCCTGGCCGCCAAGCGCGGGGAACCGGGCTGGCGGGCTGTCGGGCGTTTGGCGGTCAAGGCCGCCACCGAGTCCCGGAGGCGGCAACTGCTGCGGCAGATGATCGGAGCAATTCGAACCCTCGAATCACCGGGCGTGCGGGTCACCGTTCGCCCCATGCGCCCCGCAACGGTGTCCCTGCCGGCGACCCCCTGGTATTGGCCTCTTCGTCTCAATGCCAAGGAGATGGCGGCTCTTTCATCGTGGCCTATCGGATCGAGCGGTGAACTGCCCGTCGAAGCATCGGTCAGCCGAACGTTCCCTCCAACGCGAGCGGTTCCACGCAGCGGCCGTGTCATCGCTCAGTCCTCTTATCCCGGCCGAGCCCGTCCGCTGGCCCTCTCACCATCGGCATCGCTCAGGGGTCTCCACGTCATCGGACCCACCGGTGCGGGGAAGTCCACGGCCCTTCTGAACCTCATCGTCCAAGACCTCGAAGCCGGCCGTGGTGTGGTGGTGATCGAGCCCAAGGGCCAGCTCATCGAAGACATCCTGGCTCGGATCCCACAAAAGCGGATCGATGACGTCGTGCTACTCGATCCCTCCGACCAGATGAGCACGCCCGTCGGCCTGAATCCGCTCGTGTCTATGGGACGGCCGCCTGAGCTTGTCGCTGATCAGCTGCTTGGCGTGTTTCACAGTCTGCATGCCGCTAACTGGGGTCCCCGGACCCACGACATCCTGGGGGCCGCTCTCCTCACCCTGGCACAACTGCCTGGGAGCACTCTGTGCGCCCTACCGCCTCTACTGGCAGACACCGGGTTCCGTAGGCGCGTGGTCCAACGCATTAATGATCCACTGGGCCTGGAGCCGTTCTGGGCCGCCTTCGAGGGGTGGAGCGAGACTGAGCGCACCACCAACATCGCGCCTGTTCTCAACAAGGTGCGCCCCATGCTGGTGAATCCCCGGCTGCGAGCCATCCTCGGACAAGAGTCGCCGAAGTTCGAGATGCGGCAGATCTACACCGAGCGCAAGGTGTTCCTCGTCAACCTGGCCAAGGGCCTCATCGGACCTGAGGCGGCCGGACTGCTCGGGTCCTTGGTCATCGCTACCTGGTGGCAAGCCACCCTGGGGAGAGCAGCCGTGCCCCAAGGCCGGAGGCACCCCGTCTTCGTATTCATTGATGAGTTCCAGGACTACCTGCACTTGCCCACCGACCTGGCTGACGCCCTCAGCCAGACCCGGGGGTTTGGTGTCGGTCTGACTCTGGCGCACCAGCACCTCGGTCAACTCAGCCCGTCCGTGCAAGCGGCCGTCCTAGCCAATGCTCGGTCCCGACTCTGCTTTCAGCTGCCTACGAAGGACGCCAGGATCCTGGCACCCATCGGTAGCGGTCCTGATCCCGAGGACTTCACCGGCCTCGGGGCCTTCGAGTGTTACCTGCAGTTGATGGCCGACTACGCCGTTCAGCCGTGGTGCAGCGGCAAGACCTTCCCGCCGCCTCCAGAGATCAGTGTCCCGGGACGCGTTCGGGCGGTCTCCCAACGGCGCTTCGGAGTGCAGGCCACCGAAGTCGACGCCGCCATCCAGGCTGCCCTTGGCGGAAGGTCACACGGCTCGGAGGACGACCTGGCCCCGAGGCGACGACCCACTGGGGGTTCGAAATGAGGAGCCTCACGGCGTGTCCGGTCGCTCGACCGATCGAGTGGCCATGCCCAGGACAAAGCACCTGCATAATCGGTATGGCCGTTGCGACAAGGGCGCGGACTGTCTCTCAGATCCCATGTCTCTTCCCTCCCCGGCGGGACCCCAGTGGCTGGCAGCCGAACGGCGTAATCAAGGAGTGCTTCGTAAGGGTCTCGGGGTTGAAGATACCAACGGGGGTGCAACCATCAATCGGAACCGGGGGTCGTGTCCGACCGCGTGGCCACATCTCTCACCCATCCTCCCCATACCAACCTCATCAACGGCGCGGAAGGAGCGACACGAAGGGGGGAGACACGTGAGTCCTCCTCGTATCGGGCCGAGGGGGCTCACCCAGATCCGTGACGAGATGACACCCCGAGAGACTGCAGTAGTCCAACAGCTCGGAGTCCTCCGGCTCATGACGGGCGGCCAGATCGCCGCAGTGCATTTTCCGGCCACCGATCATGGGACTCCAACGGCGGCCGCTCGAGCCTGCGGCCGAGAGCTGAGCCGTCTGACACGGGACCGCCTACTGGTGCGTCTCGGTCGGCGGATAGGAGGGATTAGGGCAGGATCGTCGTCCTACGTCTACGCCCTGGGTCCGGTTGGGCAACGACTTCTGGCCCTCGACGGACCAAGGCCTCGGTTCCGGGAACCCTCTGCCATCTTCGTGGATCACACCCTGGCGGTGTCCCAGTTGGTGGTGGAGCTGACCATGGCTGAGCGAGCCGGGCGCTGTGAGGTGCTGAGGGTCGAGGGGGAGCCGGACTGCTGGCGCACATTCAGCGGCGTCGCCGGACGGGTACTTCTCCGCCCCGATCTGGCGGTGACTCTAGGGCTTGGCGACATGAAGCCGACTACTTTATCGAGCTGGACAGGGCCACCGAACACTTGCCCGCTGTGCTGCGCAAGTGTCAGACGTACGAGGCGTACTACCACTCCGGTCGAGAGCAGGCAGTGCACGGCGTCTTCCCGAGAGCCTGCTGGGTCGTACCAGACGAGGCCCGAGCTGAAGCGCTGAGGACAGCGCTGGACCGGAACCGTCATCTCACCAGCGGCCTCTTCCTCGTTGCTACCAGTTCCGACTCGGTCGAGTCCTTGACACGGAGACCGGCATGAGAAGGACCGTCAAACGCAACCGGGTGATCGTCTCCGACGTTCACGGTGCATTGGCGCAGCTACCCGACGCCTCGGTCGACTGCGTCATCACTTCGCCGCCCTACTACCTACTGCGGGACTACGGCATGCCCGGGCAGATCGGGTTGGAGGCCAGCGTCGAGGGTTGGGTAGATGAGCTTCGCCTGGCCATGCGGGGCGTGGCCCGGGTCCTCAAGCCCACGGGTACGGTCTGGCTGAACCTGGGCGACAGCTACTCCCGTCACCACCATTACGGGGCACCGGCTAAGAGCCTGCTGCTGGGACCGGAGCGGTTGGCCCTCGGCCTCGTGGAGGACGGCTGGACGGTCCGAAATCGAATCGCCTGGGGCAAGCCGAATCCCATGCCTTCGAGCGTCAAGGACCGATTGAACACCACCTGGGAGTTTGTGTATTTCCTGACCCGTCAGCCAAAGTACCACTTCGATCTCGACGCCATCCGGGTGCCCCACCGATCCATCCGTCGGACATCGGCCAAGACGAAGGCGGTAGCGCTGTCGACCCCCGGGACCAAGCCCACCTGGGCAGGTCCCTTGGCCGGATCGAACATCGGACTCAAGCGCCTGAAGGCCGCGGGGCTCGTCGGCCATCCATGGGGTGCCAACCCGGGCGACGTTTGGACGATCGCTACAGCCGGGTATCGGGGCCAGCACTTCGCCACGTTCCCCCCGGCGCTGGTCTCACGACCGCTTCTGGCCGCCTGTCCTGAGCGCGTCTGTCGGGCATGCGGGCAGCCCTGGCAGCGGTTTCACCAGGCCCTCGACCGCCATATCCACGGTGTCCTGAAGCCGACGTGCCAGTGCCACGCCAGGTGGCAGCCGGGGCTGGTCCTGGACCCGTTTTTCGGGGCCGGAACCGTCGGCGTAGTGGCCGAGCAGCACGGCCGGGACTGGCTAGGTATCGAGCTCAACCCAGAGTTCGCCCAGATGGCTGAGGAACGGATCAATGCCAACAGGAGGGCAAGGAGTGATGGAGACGTTCGACAAGCAGCGTGACTCGTCGGTGCCCTGCGGCTTCATCAGGAGAACCCAATCCGGGATCGCCGGCCGCAACAACACCGAGGAGGACCTTATGGCTCTGAGTCATGAGAATCCCGCAGTGCTCCAGGAGGACCAACCATGAAGACCATGGCGATCCGTCTGGAGGAAGACCAGCACGCACAGCTGAGCATGATTGCCCAGCTCGAAGAGCTGACCGTGGCCGATGCCATTCGGCAGGCCATTGATCAGTGGGTCGAGGCCAGGCGCAACAACCCACAGCTGCAACAGCGTGCCGAAGCAGTTCTCGCTGAGATCGAGCGAGACGCCAGCACCCGTCGAGGAGCCATCGCCGCCTTACTGGGCAAAGAGGCCTCGACGCCGCGGACGGAGGGCACCGGAGTTCGATCCTCTGGACGCTCCTCCCAGGCGAAGGGTGGTGGGCCTGCCAGTCGCTAGTGCGACTGCTTCAAACAAACCCCGGCAGGGGCTCCGTCGAGTTCGAGTGCCATCACGCACTCACTCACGGAGCTCCTGCCACACACCACAAACTGATTAAGAAAGGAGAGGAGGTGAGCGATGAATGAACGAGGACCTGAAACAGAAGGAGGTGGGAACAATCGAGAAGCCGAAGGAAGCGGGGAGCAAGCACCGGCCTTGGCTCCCCGGATCTACGTCGCTTCCCTCAGCGACTACAACGCCGGCAGGCTCCACGGAGAGTGGATCGACGCGGCCGTTGACTCCGAGGAACTGGCTGGCTCGGTGCAGGCCATACTGAGGACCTCGCCGGAACCCGGCGCCGAAGAGTGGGCTATCCACGACTACGAAGGCTTCGGACCATTGCGCTTGGAGGAATACGAATCGCTGGAGACCATCTCGGCCGTAGCTCAAGGGATTGCCGAGTATGGTCCGGCCTTCGCCCACTGGGCAGCCCTGATCGGCACGAACGACAACGAAGCCCTGGCCCGCTTCGAAGACGCTTATCTGGGTCACTGGGACAGCATGACGGCGTACGCCGAGGAATTTCTGGATGACATCGGTGTCTATCGGCAAATCGAGGAAGCCTTACCCGATCACCTACAGCCTTACGTCAAGATCGACGTTGAGGGCATGGCCCGCGATATGGAGGTTGGCGGGCAGATCACCACCAGCAGCGGAGACGGCGGCGTCTACGTCTTTGACGGAGGCGTGTGATGATTCCGACCCGCGTTGTGGAATGGTCAACAAAGTGCTGTTTTTGGGCAAACTTCCTGGTAAAATGGGTAATTTACGGAGCCCGACCCATCATGAACCAGGAGCGATCCAAGCGCCTCGGAGAATTTCTTCGTGCCCGGCGAGAAGAGCTGGGACTTTCAGCACGGCACCTTGCCCGTGCGGTCGGGGTGCGGGATTCGACCATCATGCGCTTGGAGCGTGGTGCCTACGCCGCTCCTGCCGCCGACAAACTGGCCCGTATCACCGAGCAGCTGAATCTGGAGCTGGCCGACGTCTTTGCCTTGGCCGAATATGCCGTGCCTAGTTCTCTGCCGGCTCTGCCGCACTACGTGAAGCTGCGCTACCCGTCGCTGGAGCGAGAGGCGATCGACCAACTGCACGAACTTCTCCAGCAACTATTGGGTTCTTTGCCTAGCCAGACCGAAGTGCTGATCGGCGAACGTTCATGAGATGGCCTGCGGCAAGTCGATGCTCAGGTGCTGGCTACGACTGTCAGCACTCGCTCTCGCAGCCGGTTAAGAAACTCGCTGCCCGTCAGAGACTCGCTAGCCAGGAAGGATCGATCCAAGCCGAGCACGACACAGATCAGCGTTTCGACGTCGCGGTTCTTGGTCAACCCCATGTCCGAGAGGTCCAACACCTCGCCCGTCAAGCCGGCGGTGGCGCGGGAGTCAATCTTGGTCAGGTAAGCGTCGAGCAAGGACTGCCACTCGGCACCTGCGTGGAAGCCTCCGTTCAGCCACAAAAAGAACGCTGTCAGTTCCGGAAAGGCCAACTGGAAGCGATCACGAATAGCCCTGGGATTGCTCCCGTGGTGGAACGTCGGCGCACTCATTTTGGATTGTTTCATCACATCCCGCATAAATATCTCTCATCTATTTTACACCATGCAGTCAATATCTACACTGCGTTTTTGTTGACACAATGGCAGGTCAGCGCGACAATTCATTCGCACAATAGAGGTACATCCCAATGAGCAAACCCAAGCGGCTTCTGGCCACAAAGCACGTCGAAGAAGCACAACCTGCAGCAAATGAAATCGCAACCGCGCGCACGCGAGCAGTGATCTACCTGCGAGTGAGTACGCCCTCGCAGGTGAAAACGGACTACAACCCGGAGGGCATCTCCCTTCCTGCTCAGCGCGATGCGTGCGAGCTCAAGGCCAGCTCTCTCGGGGCCGACATCGTGCGCGAATTCGTCGAGCCGGGGCGCACTGCCACCAGCATCGACAAGCGCCCGGTGTTTCAGGAAATGCTGGCCTGGATCAAGAGTCAGAAGGACATCGACTACGTCATCTGCTACCAGTTCAATCGTGTGTTCCGGGATTCGATTGATGCTCTCATCACGAAGAAGGACTTGAGTCGGTATGGCACGCGGGTTGTCTCGACCTCCATGGATCTCGGAGAAGGTCCCGAGAGTTCAATGGTGGAGGCCATCCTCCATGCCGTCGACGAGTACCGATCCAAGGCTGATGGTGCTGACATCGCCTACAAGATGGGGGCCAAGGCCCGTAACGGAGGAACGCTCGGTCGAGCACCGCTCGGATACCTGAACGCCCGTGACCTATCTGAGGGACGCAACATCGGCATCGTCACGTTCGATCCAGAGCGCAGCGAGCTGGTCAAGACGGGGTTTGAACTGTATTCGGGCGGTGAGTTCAGCCTCGAGTCCCTGGTCGAGGAACTCATCCGACGGGGTCTCAGGACGAGACCGGGACGCTTTCCGAGTGGACCTATCTCGACGTCCAAACTCTGCGCACTGCTTCGGGACCCGTATTACATCGGCTTCGTCACCTACAAAGGTGAGCTGATCCGGGGACGTCATGAACCTCTGATCAGTGAGGACCTGTTCGATCAGGTGCAGACGATTCTGGATGAGCGCGGTGGCAACGGTGAACGTCAAAGGCGTCACTACCACTACTTGAAGGGCACTCTATGGTGTGGCCGGTGCCACGACGAAGGCGTTGAGTCTCGAATGATCATGCAGTGGGCGAACGGAAACGGCGGGAAGTACCTCTATTACTTCTGTCGACGCAAGCAGCAGCACGTGTGCGATTCGCGTTACGTCGAGGGAGACGCTGTCGAAGATGCCATCGTCCGCTTCTACAGCACCGTTCAGTTCCCGACCGATTTGGCAAAACGGATGCGGACTCTCATGCAGGAAGCCCTGGAAGAGGAGGAGCTATCTGCCAAGTTGCTCAATCAGCAGCTCAACGCAGAGCTGGTGCGGCTGGATCACCAGGAAGAGAACTTGCTCGATCTCGTGGCTGACGGCCACGAGTCATCGACCAAGGTCAAACAACGTCTGAATGCCATACAGCTGAAGAGGAACAAACTCACCGTGCAACTCGATCAAACCGGTGAGCGGCTGGCAGTTGGAGCGGCGCTTATCGAAGATGCTTTGCTCCTTCTCGCCGATCCAAAAGGGCTGTACGAAAAGATGGCGCCTGATCAGCGTCGACTGATGAATCAGGCGGTCTTCGCAAGGCTATACGTCATTGAGGACACAGTCACCGATTCGGTCTTCAACGCACCGTTTGATGAGTTGCTCCAAGCTCGCTCTGATCTCTCGATCACACCTGGGAAGGGCGGCAGGCCGATGCATCCTTCAGGGTCCCTCGCCGCCGCCCTCTCTGACGATGGTTCTAATAAGCGGGTCATGGTGGGCGCTGAGGGACTCGAACCCCCGACCTGGTGAGTGTAAATATGATCCGTTCTGTCGCGAGGTGTCGTCAATGGTCGCCTTTGTCGATATTTACTGGGTTTTGTGTCGCCCCTTGTCGGTTCTGTCGTGTGCCGTCGGATAAGTATGAGGGATGAAATGAGGGATGAATCGCGGTGCTTTTTGACTCTCAAGCTGTCTCATCGTCATATTCACAAGAGCGGCAGAACATTCCAAAGATTCAGCAATGAGAGAGCACATTTCAGCGAGTAGTCCGCCAGATCAGGCCGAATCAATGACCCCCACGTCGAACTTGGCACCGCCTCCCACGCATCGCCACGCGAGCGCATGGTTGATTGTCAGATCTTGATGAGATCTCCTTGGAAGCCTAATTTGCTCCTGGGGGGCCAACCTCGATCTGTTGTGACAAGTGCGCCGGCTCCACGTTGAATAGCAGTAGCGATGACAAGAGCGTCGGGCAACTTGAGTTTCTGGCCGTGACGAGCTCGCAATCTCGCTGCCACAGCGGCGGTTTCGGTATCAAGTTCAGCTACGACGAGTGGGAAACGATCGATGAACTCGCGAATTGCCGTAATCGACGACTCGCCATCACGCGCCGGGGATACGAGCACCTCAGTAAGGGCTGACGCCGGAACTGCTATTTGGTCTCCGCGCTGGCGACCGTTCGCCAATTCTCTCTTCGCCCCGAGATGGTGTGCGTCGCTGTCGTCGAAGAAGCCAATGAGAATACCTGCGTCAATGACGGTTAGTCCCATTCGTCGCGAAGTTGCTCAAGGATTCCGTGTTCGAATACGCCCGTCAAGGATCCAGAGAAACTCTCCAGAACGTCCTCTTCGCGCTCGAGCACTACCCGTCCAGGGCCATCAGCTCTTGCTATGACACGCTCACCCGCCTCCAAACCAGCGACTCGCATCGCGTCGATCGGAATGGTCACTTGGTGCTTCTCGCTAATCCTGGTGCCGCGCCGCCGCTTCTTTACTTGTTACTGTTCAGGTCCCCAGTTGGCGAGGGTCCACTTCGTTCGGGCGTCGCGGGCTTATCGTTGAGTCATCACTTGTAATGGCGCTCCGAACAGCGCTAACGAGCCCTCACCCGAAGCGCTGCACCTTGAGTTAGTCACCTTGCGCGCACTGGTCGAAGAGCAGGCGAATCGGATCGTTGAGCAGACCACGCTGATCGAAGCGCAGACCACGCTGATCGAAAAGTTGCGCGCGGAGATGACCGTGCTGCTCGCTCGGCTCTCCTCGAACTCGAGGACCTCGTCAAAGCCACCCTCGAGTGACGGCTACGCCAAGCCGGATCCGAAGTCACGGCGAGTGAGGTCCGGATTGAAGCCCGGCAAGCAGCCGGGCGACCCGGGCCACCACCTGGCCCAGCGAGTTGACCCGGACGTCACGGTGCTTCACGCACCGATGTCGTGTGGCCACTGCGGGGACGACCTGACGGACGCTGAAGTGATCGAGACCATTACTCGCCAGGTGTTCGAGCTGCC
>DATLTI010000378.1:0-8317 GCA_035533675.1 Acidimicrobiales bacterium
GAATGTCGACGCGATCGATACCTGTGGAACTGGGGGAGATCGTTCTACGACAATTAACGTCTCGACCTCTGCTGCATTCGTTGCCGTGGGGGCGGGCGCTGTTGTCGCAAAGCATGGTGGACGTGCGGCCTCGTCACAATCTGGCTCGGCAGATGTGCTCGAGGCTCTTGGAGTGGTGATTGAACTTGGCCCAGAGGAGGTCAAGCGATGCATTGAATCGGTGGGAATCGGTTTCTGCTTTGCTCCTCGCTTTCATCCCGCGATGCGTTTCGTTGCACCGGTACGAAGCGAACTTGGAGTTCCAACGATCTTCAACATCCTTGGGCCGCTCGCAAATCCTGCTGGCGTCACCCGACAGGTGATCGGTGTCGGTGACCCGTCGATGGCAGAAAAGATGCTTGGAGTTCTTGAGGCATTCGGTTCACATCATGCGATCGTGTGTTATGGCAACGATGGCCTCGACGAACTCTCGACCGTCACCTCTTCGACGATCTTTGAATCTTCTTTGTCGAGCAATGGCACGCGGATCCGACGCAGCTACCAGCTTGATCCGCGTGGCTTTGATCTTGAACCCGCCACGCTCGCGGACCTCCGGGGCGGCACAGCAGCCCACAATGCGGAGCGCTTGCGCGCCGTGCTGGCTGGCGAGAGGGGCGCTCAGCGCGACATTGTCCTATTGAACGCGGCAGCGGCTCTTGTCGTTGCAAATATCGCAACAGACATTGCAGAGGGACTCACTCTTTCAGAACAGAGCATCGACTCCGGATTGGCATTGGCGGCACTCGAGCACCTGATTGCTCTGTCACAGGAACTTGGTGCAGTTTCCTCGCGTGCTTAGCGGAGAGGTCTCGGCCTCGCAAGAGAGGTCTGTGTGGCAAACATCGGGCGTGACCAACCGAGCAGCGTGAGGTTCTCGCGAAGCCTTTCGAGTTCGATCTCATCAACGCCGACGAGCATCTCGCGGAAAAGTTCACCGGTTGCGACGGTATCGCCAAGAGCGCTGTGCGCGCCATGGATCGTGATACCGAGCTGCGCACAGCAGTTCTCAAGAGTGACTGGGGTGATGCCAAGAACTCGCCGCGCGAGGTTTCGGGTACAAAGTGCAACTGAGCCAAGGTTGGGAACCGGGATCTTTGCCCTTGCGAACTCACTTTCAAGATGACCCAAGTCAAATTCAATGACATGTCCCACAATGATGTGATCGACCAGCCGGTCAAGGATCTCGAACGCAAGCTCGGAGAACACTGGAGCACCTGTGACCATTGCGCGGGTGATGCCGTGGATATGCGTTGCTCCGAGTTCGTCTTCGCCGGGCGGATTGATCAGCGAGGACCACTCAGAGACTCTGTTGCCGAAGGCATCGAGCTCGACGATTGCGATTTCGATGATGTTGCTCTCTTGCGGGCGAAGCCCAGTGGTCTCAACGTCGATGACCACAAAACGCGTCTCGGCTGTCGTGCTCTGGTCCTCTTGGATCACAAGACCTTGGTCCGATGCATCGCTCACGCACGAAATCCTAGGTCGATGGCGTGTCATCGATTGTTGTATCGGGTCTGTTAGCCACCCACGTGACAGGGAACGGGGTTCCAAGGCTCGGACTGGGTGTTCGTGACGACCTGGGATGAACTTGGCGCTGGCACACCTGGAATGGTTGGCACGGTGACACCGGTATTGGCCGCAGCGATCGTTGCAGCGGTCAAGAGTGCCATCGCTACACCGCCATTGCTGCTCGCGCTTGGAAGCGAGTACGAAGTCGTATTTGTCGATCCAATTGAAAGGAACGCAGAAATTACCGCTGAATCTTGTGCGGGAGCGGGGATCACCACATCCTGACCATTGATCACCGCACCTGCTGTCGGGAGCGTTTGCGCGACAAGCGCCGAGCCAGAGATGTGGCGGAAGATCTTTGCGAGCGAGATGATTTCACCGACCGAAAGAGACCGATCGATCGTGATGTTTTTTTCGGCAGCACCGAGAAATGAATTCATTCCTGTCGGACTCGTGACGATTCCCTTGAGTCTCGGAAGTAGGGCGCGAAAGAAAGCATCCTGACGCTGGATCCTGCTCCAGTCAGAGAAACCGTCGTAGTGCCACGTGCCATGCATTTTGTAATACAGATGTCGGCTTCTGACGAGTGCGACCGCCTGGGAACCAAAGACAAGGTGACAGCCGACCTTTGAGATGCCGAGGTGTGAATCAGTGTCATAGACCGGATAACGAAAGTCAAGATAAACACCACCGATCGCGTTCACCATATTGGTCAAACCCTCGATGTTGAGATCGATATAGTCAGAGATCGGGATATGAAAGTTCTGCTGGATCGTCTGTACCAGGAGTTGCGGACCGTTATTGAACGCGGAGTTGATCCGGTTGTATCCCGAGACATACTCGATATGACCGGGAATCTTGACGTAGGTGTCACGTGGGATCGATAGCAGGTGGACCGTTTGGGTTGCGGGATCGACACGGGCAATGATCGTGACGTCACTGCGTTGACCACCAATTGCCGAACCCGAACCGTATGCCTGGGCATTCGCGCCGGAATTTCCCGCAAAGGCGCGCGAATCCGAGCCGACAATCAAGATGTCGAACGCACCGTGTGCAGGTCGTGAATCAAGTCCAGGAATATTGACCTTTGGGAACTGGCCATAACGCCAGTAGGCGTAGCCAAATACGCCACCGACGCCAAGTACAAAGAGTCCGAGTATCGAACCAAACAGAACCAGAAGATGCCGTCTCCGATAGGTCTTCGCGAGTGCTGGAGTCAGTGCGGAACGGGCGCGAATAGGGCGAGACGAGCGCCTCCGGCCGTGTCTCGGCCCGCGCTTGGATTTGGCCGTGGAATCAGACATGGCCAGTAACGGTAGTGGAACTCGGCCCGCAGGTGTCCGCGCCGTCGCAACGCGATCACAACATTCCTCTTACGCTTTGCTAACAAATGCGGGCGACTCCCATTGTCGCTACGTGCGATAGTGGAGGTGCTGGTCAGAGGGGATTTGGCAAGAACATGGTTGCCGAGGAGAGCAAGTGATCGATTTCCACCAACAGAGCTCCAAGCAGACGGCGCGCAGATTCGGCGCGAGCGTGCTTGTAGCCACGCTTGGTCTGACAGTTGGCGCTGCTCCCTTTGCCTTTGCCTCGACTTCGCCAACGCCGACTAGTCATGGGGTCTCTTCGTTTCAGTTGGTGCTAGACAGGTCCAAGGGAGCCGTGACGTTGATCCAGCTTCCCCCAGTCTCTCCAGATAATCCCTTGGTGATACTTCCATCAAGAGTCACGCTCTCTCGGGCACAGGGATGGCTCTCTCGGGCAATCATCATTCGCCAGACCGCGCTTTTGTCGCTCTCGAACTCGTTGACGACCGAACGCATGATTCAAGCCGGCGATCGGTCGCAGTTGACTGAGCTTATTGACGTCGCGATGGCGACGCTCGATGCCATCGCTACTGCCGCGTCGGGTGATACGACTGTCGCGACAGTGTGGCGCCAGGCCGAGCAGGTGATGAGTCTTCAGGTCCTAAATGTCACGGTGCCCCAGGTCCGCCTCTTGTCTCGCGTAGATTTCTGGATCGGGCTCGCGGCGCAACTTTCTGCCAAGGAAAGCTCAGCAGCGGCCGCGATTGCAATCTCGCGACCGACCGCATCGTCCTTGCAATCTGAACAGACGCTGGACCAGACCGTAAAGTCACTTGCGCAGGCGATTACCTCGGAGCTGCAGTCAACCCAGAATGCTCTGCTCGCGCTCCCGGGGTCTTCAGATACAGACGCAGCAGCTTTTTCAGATGCGAAGGTTGCCCTGTCAACTGCAACTGGCCAGCTTCGTCTTGCAAACTCGGACCTGATGTATCTGGTCGTTCAGCTCGCCGGGCGTTAACGCCCTGCACTCAGCGATTGTTACGTTTCTCGTCTGCGTTCAAGATCGCGCGGAGTCGAACTGCCCCCTGAAGCGATTCGAGTATCCGATGGACAACTCCTGTGCGCGGAGGCCGTAGCTCGCGCACCGAGACCGGGATCTCCATGATACGCGCATTCACCTTTGATGCCCGCACGACGAGCTCCACATCGAACAGGCTGCCCCGCATCACACAGCGGTCAGTGATCGGCACGACCACGGCACCTCGGAGCAGCTTCATGCCGTGCGCATCGGTGACTCGGAGATCCACGAGGGCCCTGAGCACCATCATGAATCCAAAGGTGAGGACTCTTCGAATTGGAGGTCGCTGGTCTTGTGCACCCTTGGCACGTTTACTCGCAATGACAATGTCTGCGTTTTCGCTGTTCAGGCTCTGCATCGCAAGGTCAAAGAAACCAAAGTCGAAGAGATCGATATCAAAGGTAACGATGATCGAAGCTCGAGATGCGCGTATCCCCTGATAGAGCGCTTCGCCATAGTCGCCAACGGGATGACCAATTACCCGTAAGCGCGGATTTTCTCCGGCGAGTCTCTGTGCAATGGTGGGCGTGGCATCGGTGGAACCATTCTCAATGACGATGATCTCGTAGCCAAGGCCACGTCTCTTGAGTTCGGCACTGATCGATGCAACGGTACTTTCAAGCAGAAGTTCCTCATTATGCGCGGGGAGCACGACCGATATCTCCGGGAGACTCTCGGAATCGGACCGTTCAGGGCTGATCGAAGTCATATCGCTCCCGGAACAACGCCAATGGGGTAGAGCTTCGCCACGGTTCATTCCCCGCTTGGAGCGGGCACGTCATCGACATGGAGCTCTTCGGGCTCTGAGAGAGTACCGTCACCGAGGCCCTCAAGTTCGTCGTCGCGATGGGTGCGCGTGCGTAACCGGGTCACCCAATGAGGAGCCTCCTCAATGGGGTGAGTCCCTAGGGTCAGGTCGCGACGCAGGAAGAACAGTGCCGCGAGACCGATCAGGGCGACGATCCGCCCTGCCCAATCACTGAGCGTTGTTCCATAGGTGAGCGTAACTTGGTGCGAATTTGGCACGACCACCATCATGTTTGGAGAGGCGAGGTAGGGACCATCTGCGCCCGAGACGCTCCAGTTTGGAAAGTAGGGAATGTTGACGAGTACGGGTCGGCCGATCTCGGAGACGTGAAAGCTGATCGAGTCGTTCGTGGTGTGGACTCCAGAGATCTTCGTGCCTTTGATCTCGTTCCTTATATTCGGTTTGACGAGCGTGCCAATTGGCACGCGTTGCCAGGTCTTCGGTCCTGATGTTGTCAGCACGACCGGCCAGTTAACCTCGCTCTGATACCAATTCAGTACGGTGCTGAGCCACTGTGTTCGCGATCCGCCGGTCTCAACGACCGGAGCATGGGTGAGCGAACGCACGAGCGGAGCAGAGCTGATGCGATAGAGAATCCATTTTGGATTTGGATCATGGAAATTTGGTGAGGTCTCGACCGCGGCCGGATCGGCCGGTGTCGATCCAATCTCGGTCAGCTGTGCGTCCGCCGCTGCCTGGGCTTCGACCTGAGCCGAATTCGCAAGGAAGTATTCGACCCCCGTGAGCGCGAGGTGGCGTACGCCGTCTGCGACATTGAGTGTCTGGTAGTTCAGGCCAACGACCGGATTTGATGGTTCGATAGAGAGTTGCGCCTGGTCGAGGAAGTGGAACGGAGTGCTCGTCGAAGATTCAAAGTACACACCCTCGGCAACCTGGATACATCCATTCGTCCACATCGGAAGAGACATGGGAGCAAGCGTTGATCCAAATGGCGTGCTGAAGTTCGGGGAGTACTCATAGTCGAGTCGCCCACATCCATAGGGCGCAGTCGAGTGCGTGACCATTGCAACCATCGACTGGTAGTTCGTCCATCCCGATTTTGCCTGATACCCGGAATAGTTCCACGAGACCCAGGAGGGGATAAAGCTCTTCGCACCGGCTGGAGTCGTGTAAAAGGGGAGCACCCCGAGATAACCGGCGATGGTCGCGATGATGCCGAGCGATGCGATCGCAGGAGTCAATGAGGCGTTAAGCCATCGGAATCCAAACAGCCTGAGAATATTCGAACCGAGTTCGCTGATCGCGTATGCCGCAATGAGCGCAGTGGTGAAGAACCAGAAGGGGAGCCAACGACCGTTGAATACAAGCCCGGAGGGTAGGAGGTAGAACGCCAGTGCCGAGCCAGTTGCCATCAGCGAGAGTGTAAGTACGACTCTTTGACCTCGCAGCAGTGCATAGACAAATCCAACGATCGCGAGGACCTGTACCACCACCTCTGAAGATGGAGGGAAAAGTACGTGGAAGAAACCGGGAATTCTCGTGTACCCCATCGATGAGGAATAGGGAAGATCAAGGCCAAACCGCATCAGCCAGAAAGCGCTCAGGAGCGCACCGACAGCTCCGAGAGGCATGATGATGCGAAAAGCTCTCGTTCGATCCCGCCAGACGAGTATCAAGATCGCAGCTCCGCCTGCAACGAAGAGCGCGGGAACAACGTGGCACAAAAGCGTGAGTGCAAAGAGAATCGGAGGGAGCCACCTTCGCCTGCCGGTCCGAAGGGAAAAGATCAACGCACCGAGGAATAACAGCGCAAATACGAGCGCGAGACTGAACGAATACTCACCGGCAAGTGTCGATGGAATGTTGCCTCCATCGATCGTGTACGAGGTATTGAACAAGAAGATGAGCGAAAAAACGGACATCAGGGCAGGAGCGGGGCGGCGAAATCCCGCGAGACGCCCGAAGAGGTAGGCGGCAAGAGGAAGGAATACAGAGCCAAGGACGGTGACGACCTTGAATGCGGCACCAAAAGAGAGGATTCCGCTCAATATTGCAGTAATCACCGCTGGAAGTGGGAAATAGAACACAT
The DNA here is from genome assembly GCA_035533675.1 of Acidimicrobiales bacterium. Lineage (GTDB taxonomy): Bacteria > Actinomycetota > Acidimicrobiia > Acidimicrobiales > Bog-793 > CAIVND01. The sequence goes on from DATLTI010000378.1 coordinate 6,792, forward strand.
AGAGCGGGAATCCACCGAACCACTCAGGATCCCAGCCAGAGAGCTGTAGGTGTGGGAAAAGGTGATGCACGAAGAAGTAGGAGGCAGCAACATGAGCAGCATTGTCGCCACCAACGTCAGTTGAACTGCTGAAGAGCATGGCCGGACTGAGCTGTGCAAAGACAAACAGCGTGGATCCGAGAACGACGAGGTAGGTCACGAGCCGTGCAATCACCTCGCCTGACCCAATAACCGCCTCGCTCGAATGATCGGGTGGCGTCTCTGACACGGGCAAGATTCTAGGTCATTGCCTTGGTTTGCTCTTGGTTGTGAAGAGATCTGACCTTTGGGGTCGGGTGCTAACCTTTGATCCGTGAGGGGCCGTTGGCGCAGTCTGGTAGCGCACTTGCATGACACGCAAGGGGTCACAGGTTCAAGTCCTGTACGGCCCACTAGAAAAGTCCAGTTCAGAGTGTCATTATCGCTAAGAGCTTTCTTGAGACACATCGCAAAAGAATCGTTGTAAGCGACGCCGTAAGCAACGGAATCGTGAGGGTGTCAAATCGCTGGACGCCGTGGCAATGGTGAGAGTTCGATCTATCAGCGCACTTTGGATGGTCGGTGGCTTGCGAGCATCACGCTCGGATATGACATCGAAGGTCGAACGGTCCGGAAGGTCTAAGCGCAAAGACCCGCGCTGCGGTCGTGCAGAAGTTGCGCAAACTGCAACGTCATCTCGATGATGGACTCCCCGCACCTGACACCGCTCTCACCGTCTCTCAGCTGATTACTCTGTGGTACTTAGATGTATTGCGGCATCAAGTCGCAATTAGTGCCTCGGACAATTACCGGGCAATCGCGCAAAACCACATAGTGTCGACGCTGGGGGGCAAACGGCTGGCAAACCTCACGGTTGCAGACGTTGATCATATGATCTCTGATAAGCGCGACAGCGGGCTCTCGGTTTCGACGGTGCGTCGCATTCGGTCCGTGCTCGCTCAGGCGCTCGATCAGGATGACTGCCGATGTGTATGGCCACATTCTGGCCCCCGACCATGAAGCTGCTGCCAATGACATGAGTTCTATGCTCTGGAGCAAACCTGAGACAAATAAGTCTGTGATGACTCGAACCGCGAACTGCGTTCGCTTATCTCTCTCCGCATTAATGATCAGTCCGCGGACGAAACGCTCGAGAACAGCCCCCGAGGTTGAGCCAATGTTGCAAGATTATCGAGACGAAAGGAGAAAGTTACAGACTTCGGGACGCTGCGAAGCGTGCTCGAACCAGAAAGTCCTGAGAGAAAGTGGCGTCAGCCACGTCCTTGAGGCAGACTTACAAGACAATCACGTGTGGCTGTTTTGGGCCAGCGGGCGTGGCTGTTTTGGACCAGCGTTCACACCTGCAACCTTGGAGTGTCGATTTGGTCCTCAGAATCGGCAATGATGGAGCGGTGACACTTGTTCGTGCACTCCTCGTCGCGTTGATGGGACTGTGTGTTGGATCGTTCCTCAATGTTGTCATCGACAGGGTGCCCAAATTCGAATCG
>DATLTI010000379.1:0-2989 GCA_035533675.1 Acidimicrobiales bacterium
CTCTCTCGCCGAATCAGGTGCGGTCGTCGGACTGCTCGATGCAGACATTTGGGGATTTTCAATTCCGAGGATGCTCGGCATCTCGGGACCGCTTGAGGTTCGTGACAAGAAGATTCTTCCCATGGAGCGCAATATCGGCAAAGGCAAACTCAAGGTCGTCTCAATGGGATTCCTCTCAGGTGAGGACGAGGCGATCATGTGGCGCGGGTTGGTGCTCAACCGCGCGCTTCAGCACTTCATCGAAGATGTCGAATGGGGCGACCTTGACTATCTGCTTGTCGACCTTCCGCCTGGCACCGGCGATGTGCAGATGGGTCTCGCGAGGATGTTGCCACGCACGGAACTCCTGATCGTCACAACCCCGGGACTCGCTGCACAAAAGGTCGCCGGACGTGCTGCTGACATGGCTAGAAAGGGCAACCTCCGAGTCGCAGGCGTCATCGAAAACATGTCAGGTTTCACCTGCGCCCATGGGGAGTTCTACCCACTCTTTGGTGAGGGTGGAGGCAGGCGCCTTGCTGATTCGATCGGCGTGCCGCTCATCGCCCAGATTCCCATTGACCAAAGCGTTGCGAGTGGGGGTGACGCGGGAGAGCCGGCGGTTCTCCGTGGAGACAGTGTGGTCGCACAGAGTTTCCGCGAGCTCTCTCGACTGATCAGGACCGAGATTGCTCCCGTAATCGACATGGGATCGTGCAGCGCGCGGCTCCTTGATCATATTGAAGAGACCCTCAATGAGACTCCCGCTTGATTCACCGAACAACGCTCTCGCGAACCGCCGTGTTTAGTCTTGCGGTGTTGGTGTTGGTGTTGGTGTTGGTGTCCATTTTTGCATTCGTCATGTCAGACACTGCGTCTCGAGCAGGCGCATCTGCACAGCTCACGCTCGCGCAAACAGAGTCGAGTCCGGCCCCCTTACTCTGTCAGAACATCCGCTCGCTCGATCATCTGCGCGCTCATCGGGCCAACGCGTTTCCACAGAATCGCGAGGTATTCGGATTTGGGATCAACCGGTCCTCGAGCGACACGATGCTGATTCGCGAGGTTGCTCGCGCTCTGTGCGCGTTGCCAAGATTTCCAAATGCAACGCTGCATTGTCCCGCCGATTTAGGAATCTCCTACCAACTCACCTTTTCGGCGAGGTCGAGAACGTTCCCACAGGTGACACTTGAAGCAACGGGCTGTGAGACCGTGCACGGGCTCGGCACGACACGATGGACTGCAGAGTCTCCGAAGTTCTGGATCGAACTTGGCCGGGCGCTCAACATCGCGCATCCGAGCTCTGTGACTTTTCGAGGTGTCGCCCGCGGTGTCTAACGCGCTTGGGAGAGACCTAACTCCTCTCCCAGATCGACTCCAGGTCATCGGGATCTTCAGTCCTCACGCGCTGTTCGACGTGTAATTTCCTCAGATGTGCCCAAATCGATCTCTTGGCATGACGCATGAGTTCTTCGGAAATATCTTCATAGATCACCGATACCAACTCACCAGCGCTCATCGGTTGATTGAGAATCGCCCGGTAAATCGACGATTCGCGACGCTCTCGTATCGCAAGATAGGCATCAATTGCGCCGCGCGGATCAGAGATCAGCATTCCGTGTCCCGGGGCGATCAGTTCAATCGGAGGTGCAATATTCGAGACACGCTTTAACGAACTCAGGTAGTCGCCCATGTCACCATCTGGTGGGCCAATCACAACCGTCGAACCTTGCATGATGTGATCTCCCGAAAAAAGCACTCGTGCACCAACTCCCCCAATCGGATCCGCAACGAAACAGAGATGATCAGACGAGTGTCCGGGAGTGTGGACCGCCTCGAGCCGATAGGCGTCAGTGACCAGCGCGTCACCCTCGACTATTCGACCATCGGGAACAAAGTTCGGGCGCGCGTCAAATCCGAGCAAGGTTGCCCCAGTAATTTTCGCCAGCGACCGAGCACCGGGCGCGTGGTCGCGATGCGAATGTGTCACTACTACAAAGCGAATCTTGCCACTAGCAAACGCAATGATCCGCTCAAGATGGACCATCTCATCAGGTCCCGGATCAATCACGACAAGATCCTCGTTGCCTATGAGGTAGGTATTTGTCCCTGGGCCGGTCATCACCGAGGCGTTCGGGGCGAGCAATCGCACAACGCCCGGGAAGAGCGTCACCGGCTCTCCCACCCTAAGGCGCGAACGGTCATCTGGCTCGCCTGTTGCAACCTCTGATCCTGCACCGTCACTCACCAAGCTGATGTTAGTGGTCTGATCGTCTGATTCACGATCCTCTCGATGGAGCCAGATCTCTTGGCTCATCGAGTCACTCCGGGTAGGACTGCAACGATTACATCAATTGGGGCCCGACGTTGCACCTGATATAGCCTGATGGGATGGCCTATGTCGTAATTGTGAGCGATGCACGAACGGTACTCGACGAAATACGCTCCGTATTAGATGACGGCGTAAACGAGATCGTGGAACTATTCACCGGACCCGAGGTGCGCTCAACGGTCGCTGGTGACGCGCCGGACCTTGTAGTCGCCGATTGCCAGATCCAGAACATGGGCGGAATTGCTATCTGTCACGACCTCAAGCTCGAGGAGTCTGGCGGACGAATTCCCCGCGTACCGGTTCTTCTTCTTCTTGATCGCAGAGCAGACGTCTTTCTTGCCAAGAGGTGCGGGGCCGAGGGATACCTCGTCAAGCCGCTTGACCCCATGCGCCTGAGAAAGGCAATCGATGCGCTTCTCGCTGGAGGGACCCATTACGACGAGTCCTTCACTCCCTTCACGATCGCTGCCGCAAAGGCGCAATAGCCCCTCGGGCCATCACGAATCCTCTCCGCGCCATCGTCGGAGAAATGTGGTCGTTTCTCCCACTACCATCGGGGGAACTGCGGATTAAGAGTCCGTTGCCACGGGAAGTAGCGCAGCTTGGTTAGCGCGCAGCGTTCGGGACGCTGAGGTCGCGGGTTCGAATCCCGCCTTCCCGACCATCAAAACCGCAGGT
>DATLTI010000380.1:0-2738 GCA_035533675.1 Acidimicrobiales bacterium
TGACTCCGGCTTGGCCGACAAATTGGTGCAGAACTGGAAGATCTCGGTGCTGATCGCCCAGTTCGCTCCCGAACACCTACAAGAACACTGGTTCACCCGTTACATGGCCGAGCCGCAGTTCCTGATGGCGCACTGCTTGACGGAACCGCGCGGTGCGTCCGATCGTTGGCTGCCCTACAACGTTCCCGAAGTCAACATGGACACCAAGGCGGTCCTCGAGGACGAGCACTGGGTGATCAACGGTCGAAAGCAGTTCATCAGTAACGGCTTCGACGCGTCGCTCTACGTGGTCTACGCCAATACCGACGACGCCGTGGGCGTGCAACAAGGAACCTCGAGCTTTCTGGTGCCTCGTGAGACGCCGGGGCTAGAAGTGACGCGATGCAACGAAACCATCGGCGGACGATTTATGAACAACGGTGAAATTACCTTCGACCACTGTCGGGTGCCGGCCGATCACCTGCTCGTTCTTAACGACGCCCTCGGCAAGGCCGGTATCTATTTTCGTCCCGGAAAGATCCTCGTGGCCGCGAAGAGTCTGGGAATTGGTCTTGGGGCGTACGAAGAAACCGTTGCCTTTGTCCACGAGCGAGTGCAGGGTGGCAAAGTGCTGATCAAACACCAGGCAGTGGCGTTGCGAATCGCCGACATGGCCACTCGTCTCGAGGCGGTCGCCGCCCTGCTTCGCCACGCGGCGCTGGCCGTTGATGAGCACTCGCCCGACGCCGACGCGCTGTGCAACATGGTGAAGGTCTTCGCGTCACACGAGATTGTCCAGGTCTGCCAAAACGCCATGGAACTGCACGGCGGCTACGGCACCATGCTCGAGGTCGGAATAGAGAAGTACATGCGTGACGCGCTCATCAATCTCCACTCGGATGGAACCTCTGACGTGTCTAACTTTAAGATTGTCCGCGCGATGTTCCCCGAGACCGCTGGTCGTTACGCCGGTTCGGAGTAACTGACCGGCGAGTCTGCCCGAAACAACCCGTGCCCGTGCCCAATCTTGCTAGCGATGAACGAGTGACTTTCAGTTCATTGAGAATGTGATCGGGGACACGTAAGTCACCACTACCGCCCAGCCACCAGTGAATCACCTCGGATTTTTCATTTTTGAAGTGATCTTCGGGTGGGACTGCTCTTCGACTTGTACCCATAACTTCCCCGGCCCGGAGAACATTCCCGCAGACCGACTTTCGTTAACTCATGTTGGCTATTGCCAGATCACGGCTAGTTGAACCCGAGATCACTCGGTTCCGCTTTGAGGTGGTCCCGTTACTCGTCCAGCGTGGCCCAGTACTGTGGATTACTCTTGGACGCCTTAAGGGCTTCCTCGGTCTCGAAACCGGGCGCCATGGACGCATTGGTTCCGGCCATAATCTGATGGTGCTCGATGTTGAGAAGTCGGATCCAACTTTGCTGGCCCATCGTCAACGTGATGCAACAGCCGAGTTCGACTAACTCCTCTTCGGAGAAATTAGCGTGCAGACGATCCCAGAAGACGTCGTCGGGGTCGAGGCGCCAAGTAATGGCTTCGGCGTAAGAGAGAGCAGCTCGTTGGCGCTCGTCGTAAGCTTCGGACTTCTCGAAGTTCAGGAGCTCATCGAGCTTCCCTTCGGATAGTCCCTGGCTCTTGCCTTGGGCGCTGCGTTGGTTGCCGCAGTACTCACACTTTACGGAACGCGATACGTACAGCCGACAGAGTTCCTTTAGGGAGTGTTCGACGACTCCGTTGTGAAACAGGCTGGCCCATGAATCGGCGAAGAACCAGAAGGCGGCCTTGGAGTGCGCACGCACGGCCGAACTTTCGGGGCGAGGTGTTCCGACGGTGGCGCAACGCTTCATCTCTATCAGCATCTTTTCATCCATTTGTTCCAACGGGAAGTAGGAAATACGTTGAGGCCGGTCAGGCATGAGGGCACCCTCCTGGTGGGAACGCCTACTGAATAGGGCAGTATCCATTCATAGCCCGGAAGCGATTGGCTGAATCACGATTTGGACTGAAGTCTTTTCAGGTCTTTCGGGGGCCTCTGGTGTTGCTCCGGGTTTCCTAGCGACCATGGTATGCCCTTCAATCGTGGAGTTGGATTACTTGAACCATGCCACTGTCTGATCTTCTCGTCGAGCACATCCCGCACCACGGGGCGCATTACCGCGCCGTCTGGATCGCCATATTTGGTTACGTCGCGGCGGCGATCGGTTTGTAGAGTACGTCGTTGCTCTTCAAGGTGGGCGGACTCGAGCCATTGGCGTGGATTGGACTTCGCGTGGTGGCCGTCATGTTGATCTTGCTGCTTGTGACGCCCTACAACGAGGGAACGTTTCTCAACTGAACTCACATGACCTTCGGGGTCGTTGGCGCGCTCGTCCAGTTGGCCGTTTCTTACCTGTTTCTTCGACGAAACGGTTCACCCGCCTTGATTCTGAGATCTTCACTTCAGCTCGCCGGAGGAATACTCGGCGCACTTTCACTGCCCGATTGGAGCTTTCATATCATCTTGTACGCAGAGATCATCTTTCAGTTGGGCTTTTGCTGGTGCCCTCTCGAAGGGACCAAAGTCTGGGCGCTTGATGAGGTTCGTTCGCACTAGGAGGGCGCTGTGCTCGTGGCGGATGGCGGCCTCGGCTAGCACCGTGAGCGCGGTAAACCACTCGTCCGCGTTGACTGAGAGCGCGTGTTCTCCTTCGAGTTCTATCTGACCAAAGAAGAGCGCGTACCAGATTCGAGCAAAGGCGAC
>DATLTI010000381.1:0-6693 GCA_035533675.1 Acidimicrobiales bacterium
CGCTGAGCGACAAGATATGCGTCAGCGTCAGCAGCAAGAGATGATGGCGGTCTACAAGGAGAACAACGTCAGTCCAGCTGGCGGCTGTCTTCCGATGGTGATGCAGTTTCCGATCTTTATTATTCTTTATGGAACGGTGCGAGGACTCATCCACCAGAGGCTCGTCGGAACCGGCAAGCTCGCGCATCTCGTTCCCGATCCTCTGTATATCAGTCACAACTCGAAGATCTTCCACGCGATCGAGGCATCTCATGGACAGCTGAAGTCCTTTGGCGTGAACCTCGCGGACTCGGTTCGGACCTCGGGTCTTTCGGCGACACAGAAGATTCCATTGATCGCGATGATCCTCGTCGCCATCTTGTTGCAGTACATCCAGATGAAACAGCTCAATGGTCGCAACCCCGCCGCCGCCGCAGCGAACCCTCAGATGCAACAGATGCAGAAGTTTCTCCCGTTGATTTTCGCAGTGATCTATATCTCGATTCCTGCAGCAGTCAATGTTTATTTCATTGTCTCGAGCCTTTTCCGGATCGGTCAGCAAGAGGTCATGTACCGGAGGGATCCCCATATCCAAGCTTCGCTTGCGAAACTCCAGGCGCGACACAAAACCGACCCCAAGGTTGTTGAGGCAAAAGAGGTCAAGAAAAACCCACCACCCTCAGCGCCAAAGTCCGCTCGCTCCACTCCTCCAAAGGGCTCCCCAACTCCTCCACAGAAGAACCAGCCAAGGGCCCGGGGGAAACGGGAACGAAGGCCGAGATAGCGATGGAATGGGTTGAGACCGTTGGTCGAAGCGTCCTCGAGGCTTTAGAAGTTGCTCTCAACGAACTCGGAGTCGATGAGCGCGATGCCGAGGTCGTTGTTGTGGATGAACCGAAGTCCGGTCTATTTGGAATTGGCCGGAGCGAGGCGCGGATCCGTGTTCGCGTCCGGCCCGCAGCTCCGCGTCCCAAGCGTCCTCAGCGTGGCCGTCGGTCCACAAACGGACGCGGCGATTCCGGAGAGCGTCGTCCGGGAGCAAGAAATCGCCCGACAGGACCAAAGATCACCGAAGAGCCAGCAACACGCGTAGTTGTGAAAAAGCAGGATCAAGAGCAAAAGGGATCATCTCGTCGGGCAAAGCGCCCTGAGGGGAGTCGCCCCGTATCAAAGGCCGTACCGCCCTTTGATGGCGGTCCGAACGAGGAGGAAACGATGAGCGTTGAAGAGCAGGCCGAGACCGTTACCAGTTTTGTCCAAGGCGTGGTTGATCGCTTTGGCGTGACTGCGAAGACGACAGCGAGGATCGAGGACAACTACATCTTTGTCGAGGTGGACGGCGAGGACCTCGGGCTTCTGATCGGCCAGCGCGGCGCGACGATCGACGCTCTACAAGAACTTGCCCGGACAGTTATCCAGCATCGGACCGAGGAGCAGACCGCCCGCGTCATCCTCGATGTTGCGGGATTTCGTGCAAAGCGGGCAGCTGCGCTCGCGGAGTTTGTCCAGCGCGTTGCCGACGAAGTGAAGTCCACAGGAACTGCCCAGGCTTTAGAGCCGATGGGAGCGCCTGACCGCAAGATCGTGCATGACACGGTCAACGACATCGAGGGAGTCGCGACGACCTCCGAGGGCGTAGACCCGCGCCGGTACGTCGTGATCCGTGCGACGACCAACGAGGCATAGCCGACTCCCCTTTTCTGGGCGAGTTGGCAGGGCGAGCGTTCATCGCACTGCCGTGCCGCGATACGAGGGGCGTCGTCGTGAACGCACTTGACCCTCGGGTAACCACCATTCTGGTGGAGGCGCAACGCGTTGGAATTATTGGAAAGGCGCCCCTTGAATCCCATATCGATCAGGCTCGGGCTTTTTTTTCCGTTGTTGCTGATCTCGTCGAACCCTCGGCCCAGGTTCTTGATCTTGGAAGCGGTGGCGGACTGCCGGGTCTCGTGGTAGCTGCGACCTGGCCAGAGCTGCACGTTGCACTGCTCGACGGACGGAGTAACCGGGCGGAGAATCTCTCGGCCGCAGTTGAAACGCTTGGATTTGGAGACCGTGTTCAGGTGATTGCCCAGCGGGCAGAGGAGGCAGGAAGAGAGACCCGCCATCGCCATGTCTTTGATCTCGTGGTGGCGCGCGGATTCGGTCCACCTGCAGTTACGGCGGAGTGCGCGGTACCATTTCTCAAGGTTGGCGGGTTGCTCGTTGTCTCCGATCCTCCGGGCGGCGGAATGGGAGATCGCTGGCCCGAAGCGGGTAGCGAGTTGTTTGGTCTGCGTGTCGAGCGAATTCAGGTGGATCCCTGGGCCTTCACGGTCCTGCGACAGGTTGAGCTCTGCTCGGATACCTATCCCCGACGGACGGGGCTCCCCCAGAAGCGTCCGCTGTTCGCTTAGTGGCGATGGCGATGTTCCACGTGGAACATCGCGCAGATTTCTCAAAATTTGGCTTCAATTCTGAGGGGGTCGCGCACTATGCTCTCGAAGGGACGCGAACCGTCCCCCCATAAGCCGCGCGCGGTTTTGTCGACTATCGTCAGAATCCGTGCACAGACACCACGATGGGTAATGTTCCACGTGAAACAATTCGTACCAACGCCCTGCGCGTAGGCGTAAAGGAGTACTTCCCTCATGACGCGATTTCTCCGTTGAAACGGATCGGCGTTCGTAAAATCGGTAGCGAGAAGCGTGCGACCCCGGCGATGGCTCCCCCGAGCTCCACGGCAGATCATGACGTCGCTCTAGATGTGGCCAATGAGGTTGTCCCCGTCGAGCCGGTCAAGCGACGTCCGTATCCACGGGTGATTGCGATCGCCAATCAGAAGGGTGGTGTCGGTAAGACGACCACGGCGGTGAATCTGGGTGCGGCGCTGGCCGATCTTGGCCACCGGGTCCTCCTGATCGACCTCGATCCCCAGGGAAATGCCACAACCGGAGTGGGTATCGACGCCCGCAACTTCGATAACTCCATGTATGACGTGTTGCTCCACGACGTCCCCCTTGAGGACTGTATCGAGCCGACCAGCATCAAGAACCTCTTTGTCGCCCCCTCCACACTTGATCTTGCGGGAGCCGAGATTGAGCTGGTTCCTGCGTTTAGCCGCGAGTTGCGTCTTCGCCGGGCGGTCGAACAGGTGAAGAACGACTTTTCCTTCGTATTGATGGACTGCCCACCCTCGCTCGGTTTGATTACGGTGAACGGCCTTGCTGCGGCGGCCGAGCTCCTTGTTCCAATCCAGTGCGAGTATTACGCGCTGGAGGGACTTGCGGCGCTCTTGAAGAATGTTGAGCTGATCAAGGGGAATCTCAACCCGGTTCTGGAGGTGTCGCATATCGTTTTGACGATGTACGACGGGAGAACCCGACTAGCCGACCAGGTCGTTGCTGAGGTGCGTTCTCACTTTGGAGCGACCGTCTGCCGCACGATTATTCCGAGGTCGGTTCGGATCTCTGAGGCGCCATCGTTTGGTGCCCCGGTGACCGTGCACGATCCCTCGTCCCGAGGGTCTATTGCCTATCGCGAACTTGCAAAGGAGGTCTGCAATGTCCCGTCGTAGTGGCCTTGGCCGTGGACTTGGGGCGCTTATCCCCTCTGATTCGGTCCGCTCGAATGATTCGGTCCTCCGTGATGTTCCCCTTTCGCTGATCAAACCCAACCAGTACCAGCCTCGCAAGGAGTTTGATGAAGAGGCGCTGAGCTCGCTGGTCGATTCGATCAAGGCGGTCGGTGTACTCCAACCAGTTCTGTTGCGAGAGTCTGGCGAGAGCGAATATGAGCTGATCGCCGGAGAGCGACGCTGTCGTGCTGCTCGGCGCGCGGGGCTCCAGTCCATTCCCGCTCTGGTACAGAGCATCGATGACGTCGCGAGCCTTGAACGTGCGCTCGTGGAGAACCTGCATCGCGAGGATCTCAATCCGCTCGACGAGGCAGCTGCTTACCAGCAGCTGATCGAGGATTTCAATATGACCCATGAGAAGGTCGCCCAGCGGGTCGGCAAAAGCCGCACTGCGATCTCGAACGCTCTCCGATTGTTCCAGCTGCCGACTTCGATCCTGCGCTATGTACGAGAGGGCTTTCTCAGTGCTGGGCACGCCCGTGCACTTTTGATGACTCCGGATCGTTCACTCCAAGAGCGCCTGGCAAAAATTGCAGTTTCCGAGAACCTTTCAGTGCGCGCGCTTGAAGATCTCGTACGAGAAGCTGCTTTCGATGATGAGCTTGTTGAGGATAATCCTGAGGAGCCAGCGGCACTCGAGCCGATTTCGACGAGTGTGGGCCCTGTGGTCAAGGCACCGCTTCGTGCCGCCGGAGTGCTCGAGCTCGAGCAGCTGCTCGCGGATCACCTCAATACCCGTGTCAAGGTCACCCTGGGAGGTCGTCATGGCAAGGTGACGATTGATTTCGCGACGATTGAGGATCTTGAGCGGATCTACCGAACGATGTTGGGGACAGAGGGCGCCTGACTTTTTCCCCAGAACGGGAGAGCGGTCACACCCAGACGAAGGTGACGGGTCGACCATCAGAGGCCATATTTTCGCCATTAAGGATATATCTCAAGTGCAACTCCAGCGTTATCCCCAACCTGTGGATGAGGTTGGGGATTGACTAGCTGAAGTTGAGTTCGACCCAGGTCCCAAGCGACGCGACGATGACTCGAGCCAACGCTGCGGTCTGTTGCACGATCAGGGTCGGAGAGCCGAGTTGGATCTCGACTGCAGGCATGCGTGTCTCGCGAAGAATCGGCAGGGCCATGCCGCAGGTGCCGCCGTCTTCAAGACTGAGTGCACTTGGGAGCCGGTTCTGGACGATCTCGGCAAGATGTCGACTCGTAATGGATTCGTAATGAAAACCTGAGTAGAACGCCGTTGTACAGCTGGTGCGTTCTGGCGCGATGCGAATGGAGATAAAACAATCTACGCCAGCGGTGTTTGCAGCGACAGCCTGGCGCGAGGCACTCGGATCATGGAGTTCAAGGGCGCGCGCTCCGGCGAGTCGCAGGTTGCGACAGATCGCAACAACTCCTGGGGCAAATCCTCCCGGCTCTCCGACCGCGAATTCGCGCCCGGCGAGCGTCCGGTTTCCAGTCTCTCGCATCGAGAGCCGTTCACGGAGAGGAGAGACAAGATCGACTCCACCCTCTGGGGTCTGGACGCGGATGAGATCCGCGAGCGTACGTGGACCACACATTCCATCAATTGGAAGGCCTGCATTGCGTTGGAAGTCTTTGAGCGCCTCGACGGTCTCTCCTCCGAAGATGCCGTCGATACGTCCGGAATCGAATCCAAGGATGCTCAGGCGCCGCTGAAGATCCCCGACGTCGTCACCGCGCAACATCGGATCGCGTTGGTAGAGAAGTCGGTCGCCGAGCTGGTAACCCGCCTCAACGAGAACAGACCAAGTGCGTCTGTCACAGATGCCCGTCGGTTCGATCTGCCTGCGCACCTGGAACTCGCGCAACGCCTCTTCGGTCGAAGCTCCGAAAACGCCCGGTGAGTCTGAACAGGGAAGATCGACCTCGGCTAGGCGGAACTGTAGGTCAAGTACAGCTTCCCCGGTAGCTCCGCGGACGAGCGGCAACAAGAGATCGTTGACCGTAGGCGAGTTGCGTTGCTCCGAAGACATTTTGTCGCGACAGTCTCACGAACCCTTTGAGACTTTAGAGGTGCGCCTCGATGTCAGCCAGCAGCGCGGACTTTGACTTTGCACCGACGATGCGCATAACGGCGTCGCCGTCTTTAAACAAGATCATCGTCGGAATGCTCATGACTTCAAAGCGCTGGGCGGTGCGGATGTTGTCATCCACATTGAGTTTTGCGATCTTGATCGTGCCTGACTTCTCATTCGCGATCTCTTCAAGGATCGGGGCAACCATCTTGCATGGTCCACACCATTCGGCCCAGAAGTCCACGAGAACCGGTGTACTTGAGGTCTTTACCTGCTCATCGAAAGTGCTATCCGTGACGGTGATCGTTGACTGTGACACGTGGTCTCCTTATTTGGCTGCCCGTGGAATACTAGGCAGTGTTACCAACGCTAAAACAGGTGCTGGCATTCCCGAATCGGTGAAAAAGCCTCTCCATTACCCTAGGAGATCGGCGGACTCATTCCGTTGAACTTTCGAGAAAGTGCTCGACATCGATGGCGGCCATGCAGCCAGAGCCTGCAGCGGTGATCGCTTGACGATAGGTCGAATCCTGAACATCGCCACAGGCGAATACGCCGGGAATATTCGTGTGCGTACCATCGTGTGTGACCAGGTATCCCGTCTCGGCGAGCTTGAGCTGTTCTTTGAAAAGGTCGGTATTGGGCAGGTGACCGATCGCAACGAAGCACCCGTCGACCAAAAGTTCGGAGGTCTCGCCGGTGACGGTGTCTTTGAGCGTAAGGGCGCGGACCTTTTCGTCGCCGAGTACCTCGGTGACGACGCTGTTCCATTTGAAGGAGATCTTCTCATTCGCGCGCGCCCGATCCTGCATGATCTTCGAGGCGCGCAGCGAGTCGCGGCGATGGACGATTGTCACCGAACTCGCAAACTTGGCAAGAAAGAGAGCCTCTTCAAGAGCTGAATCTCCGCCGCCTACGACCGCGATTGGCTGGTTCCGGAAGAAAAAGCCATCACAGGTCGCACAGGTCGAGACCCCGTGTCCGAGGAGCTTTGCCTCACCGGGAACATTGAGCATGAGAGAACGCGCTCCCGTTGCAATGATCAACGAC
>DATLTI010000382.1:0-6605 GCA_035533675.1 Acidimicrobiales bacterium
AGGCCACAGTGGGGCTGTCGTCCCCTTCATCCGTGCTTGATGCACCACGTACCTGGAGCTTTTCTTGTCTATTACTTTTGCTGAACTCGGTGTTGCCGAGGATCTCGTTCGCGGTCTTCACGCCCGAGGAATTGATCACGCTTTTCCTATTCAGTCCGCCACTCTCGCTGATGCGCTTGCTGGCCACGATGTCTGTGGCCGAGCCCCAACTGGCTCTGGCAAGACGCTTGCCTTCGGGATTCCCGTTGTCACCCGCGTCGGCCACGCCTCTTCGCGCCGTCCCAAGGCTTTGATCCTTGCGCCGACACGCGAGCTTGCCGCACAGATCTGTGAGGAGCTCACCCAACTCGGCTCTCTTCGAGACTGCCGGGTAGCGAGCTTTTACGGCGGTGTGGGATTTGGTCCACAGCTCGACGCTTTGCGTCGTGGCGTCGACATCGCCGTCGCCTGCCCCGGACGACTTGCTGATCTCATCGATCGCGGCGCACTGCGTCTGAGCGAGGTTGAGATTGTCGTCGTTGATGAGGCAGACCGCATGGCAGATATGGGCTTTATGCCAATTGTCCGCGAACTCCTCGACCAGGTAAGCGCGAATCGCCAGACCTTGCTGTTTTCTGCAACGCTCGATGGAGACGTCAAGGAGCTGATTCGCAGATACCAGAACAACCCCAAGCGCTACGAGATCGATAGCCCAGAAGACGCGATCGGCGAGTCAGCGACGCATTATTTCTGGCGTACCGATTCAAGTGAGCGGGTTGCCCTCGCAACGCGCATCGTCACGGTGCACAAGGCAGCGATGGTCTTTTGCCGGACAAAGCGCGGCGTCGACCGTCTCGTGAAACACCTCAAGATGTCCGGTCTCGATGTTGGCGCGATCCATGGTGACCGCTCACAGGCTCAGCGTGACCAGGCGCTTGAGGCCTTCAAGTCCCAGCGACTTCAGGTTCTTGTTGGCACTGATGTTGCTGCGCGCGGAATCCACGTCGACGGAGTCGACTGCGTTGTGCACTTTGATCCACCAGAAGACGAGAAGGCGTACGTGCATCGTTCGGGCCGAACCGGTCGTGCGGGCGCTGGAGGAACGGTTGTCTCATTGGTGACAAGAGAACACCAGGGATTTATTAAAAAGCTTCAGTCGCGCTTGAATCTTGGAACTTCAATCGAAGAGCCAGACGAGCAGATTCTCTCTGCCGAGCCGATCTATGTGAAGAACACCACGCGACCACACGCACCATCTCGTGGTCCGGCGCGTAGCCGTGATGACCGTCCATCGCGTCCGCGGAATGACCGTCCCTACCGTGCCCGCACTGGTCGACCAGCGCGCGCAGCGATTGATCGAAATGACTGGTCTCCAGAGACTCGTGTCGCGAGGGAAGACCGTCCCGCACGGATTGGTTCAGGCCGGCCACCGCGCAGCTCGGACTTTCGTCCCTCGCGTCCCTCTGAGGGCAATGCCGCACGCGCTCCACAGGGTCGTCCTGCCTATGGCAACGAGAGCCGCCCCCAAAGAGCGCACACCGATCGACCGTCACGTGCCACTGGCGAGTGGGCACCAAGGACAACAGGATCGAATCCATCACGCAGTACAGACTCAGGCCGCACCAACCCGTCAAGGGATGGACGCCCGGCAAAATCTGGCGCACCGCGTCCCGCCGGTGCTGGTGGTGGCCGAACTCAGCGATCGTTCTCAGGTTCAAAGCCGCGCGACGCGCGACGTACCGCCCGGTAGCTCTTCCGGGCAGAGTTCTGGTCGCGCGATCAAACGCTTCCTAGTTCGAGGGACAGACGCTGCCCTTCGGGGGAAGTGCTGTCGTCATGAAATAGCTGTCGGTCCAGTTGCGGACACAGCTTGAAAACAGATATGCCGTGTGGCCAGATCCAGTCCGCGTTAGCAGATCCGCGTTCCCAAGCTCTTTTGCGACATTCACTGCACCCGAATAGGGCGTCGCTGGGTCTCCGGTTGATCCAACCACCAGGATTTCGGCGTTGCTATGGTTTGCGATCGGTGCCGGTGAACTGACTGGCTTGACGGGCCAGTAGGTGCAGGTGATCGTTCCCCACGCCTCCGAGGCGCCAAAGACCGGCGCTGCATCTGCCATCTTGATGGCAAGTGCCTTGTACTGCGCTATCGAGGTCGGTGCCTTGTTGTCCTCACAGCCCGTCGCGATGTTCGCGGCAGTCATGTTTGAAAAGGTGCCGTTTTGTTGAAGACCGGCATAGGAATAGGCAACCGCGGCAAGCAGGTTTCCATTCCCGCGATACGCGGTTGCGATCGACTTTGCCAGATCAGGCCATTGCTGGTTCGAATAGAGCGACGCTGCGATCGCGGTTGTCAATACGCCATAGTTCACGGTGACGGTTCCGCCATAGATCGTTGCAAGATGTGCCTTCACGCTGGCGCCCTCTTGAAATCTTGACAAAAGCCCGGTCAGCGCGTCTTTCACTCCCTTTGGGAACTCTGTCTTGCAGGTTGTATTCGTTGGACACCAGCTATAGAAGTCCTGAAGGTCGCGTTCAAAACCGACGGCCTGCTGGATGTTCGAAGCAGTGGTAGAGAGAGCGGGGTCAACGACGCCATCGAGCACCATCGTGCGAAAGTTCTTGGGAAAAAGCTTGACGTAGAGCTCGCCGATGTAAGTGCCGTAGGAGAATCCGAAGTAGTTCAGCTTCGGCTCGCCAAGGGCGATGCGCAGTCGGTCGAGATCGCGCACTGTGTTGAGGGTGCTTACGTTGTTGAGAATGAACGCAGGAGTCTCGGCCTGGCAGCCTTTGATGAACGACTTCACGCCACTGATGATCTGGTTGATCTGCGCGTTGGATGTCGGCGAGGGGTCGAGCGCGACCAGTGCGCGCATGCCAGCGGCATTGGTGCAGTTGACCGGGTCGCTCGCTCCGACTCCGCGTGGATCAAAACTGACCAGATTGAAATTCTGGCGCAGCGAGAGCGGAAATGATTGGAAGGATCCGGTGAGAAAGGAGATTCCCGATGCCCCTGGACCTCCGGGATTGAGCACAATGTCGCCGATCGGGATTGGGTTCGTTGCTCGGAGCTCAATCACTGAGATGTCGAGCGTCCCCTGGGATGGGTGGGCATAGTTCGCGGGAACCTGGAGTATTGAGCACTCGAAGGTCTTTTCACAGGAACTCCAGGAGAGCGACTGGATCTGGGCTGCGCTGGACCCAGTCGCAAGGGGGATTGTCGTCAACCCGCTTGCCAAACTCAGGAGAACTATGAGGGAATAAAGGAGATGATTTCGAGACCGGCGAAGAGTGTGCATATTGATCATCACTCTAGACATTCAAGGGCCCAATCGTGTCCGCGCGCGATGAGCGAGGGTAAAGAGATCCACGGGCAGCTATCCGCGCGTGACGAGCAGGTGTCCGAAGCGCTCGCGGACGAGAAATAGGTCATCTTCAGGAAGCGGTCCGCGTTGCATGGAGGAGATGTTCTGCTCGAGGTGGGCAACGTTCCCGGTCCCGACAAGAACAACGTGGACCCCGGGTTCATAACGTGCAAGGCGATACGAGGCCTCCGCGAGGGTTGAGGCATGGTCGGGTCCGATGATGAACCCAAGGGGGTCTTCGAGATTGATGCCGTCTTGTTCCAGTTGGCCAGCAGCGATCAGTTGGCGTACCGTCTCGCGCAGCAACTCTGGTCTCGAATAAGGACCACGCGCCGCGCCCATGATCTCTACCGCGAGGTTGTTCCGTTTTGAATCAGGCAAGACGCGGGCTCGCGCACCCTGATTGAACAGGTTGAACCCCGCCATCAAGACGTCGAATAAACCATCACGTGCGGCTCGGGCAAGCATTTCGTGGTTGGCATCTTGGCTCGTTGATTCCGAGACGCCAAAGAAGCGGATCTTTCCCTGCTCTTTGCAGCGCTCAAGAACCGGGAAGATCTCACTTACCGCGTAGTCATACTCGCTGAGTGCGAGACGATGCAGGTGATAGACGTCGATCGTGTCTGTCTGGAGCAGTCGTAGCGAGTCTTCTATCTCCTCTCGGTACTGTTCAGCACTTAATAGAGAACCGTCGTCGCGCGAGGCATACGCCTTTGACGAGAGAACAATATTCTCGCGTGATCCGCGCAGTCCGTTTCCGACGACGCGCTCGGTTCCGTATCCCTTTGCGGTATCGAAATAGGTGATGCCAAGTTCGAGCGCGCGATGAATGACCTGGATCGCCTGGTGTTCGCTTGCACCATTACCCATTCCGAGCTTGCTCGCTCCTCCCGTACCAAGTCCGATCGCGCTGACGCTCATGCCCGTCCGACCAAAGGCCACGTAGTCCATGCGATCACTCTATGGCCGCGAGGTCGACGTTTAAAGAGGTGCTCTCGTGCCGACCGACTATTTATCGCAAAGACCGTGATTTCCGTAGTGAACAAGCATCCGACGAGAGCATTGATGCAGCTGGCGCGGATGAAGGAATTTCGGTTCCCGGAGTAGCATCCCAGAGGCCCATAAACCGTGTTGCTGGTGAGCCTTGTAGAGAAGAACGCATGTCGAATCTGCAGTCGAAGATAAAAGAGCAACACGCCGTCGCAGCGGTGTATGTGATCTCGCTCTTCATGGCTTCAATGGATGGTCAGATCGTCAATGTCGCGCTCGCAACACTTACACGGCAGTTTCGCGTTCCCACCTCAGGGGTGCAGTGGGTAGTCACGGGTTATCTGCTGAGTCTGGCGGTGTTCATTCCGGCTTCGGGATGGTTTGGAGACCGCTTTGGCACAAAACGTGTTCTTCTCTTTTCGATATTTATCTTTACGCTCGCCTCGTTCCTCTGTTCCACATCGACGAGCATCACACAGTTGACGGTCTATCGGGTACTTCAAGGTATTGGTGGTGGTCTGCTCACCCCGGTTGGTGCCTCGATGCTGTATCGCGCGTTTCCTCCTGAGCGAAGAGCAAGTATTCAGCCGACACTCGGCCTTGCGACGATCATCGCGCCGACCTCGGCGCCTGTTATCGGGGGATTGATCGTGACGCGCCTGAACTGGCACTGGATCTTTCTCGTGAACATTCCCATCGGAGCGATCTCATTTCTCTTTGGTCTTGTTTTCCTTCGTGAGCATCGCGAGAGCCCAGGTGCCCGGTTTGACTTCACCGGCTTCGTGCTCGCAGGCGCGGGCCTAGCCTCTCTGATCTACGCGCTCAATCAAGGCCCCATTCGCGGATGGG
The DNA here is from genome assembly GCA_035533675.1 of Acidimicrobiales bacterium. Lineage (GTDB taxonomy): Bacteria > Actinomycetota > Acidimicrobiia > Acidimicrobiales > Bog-793 > CAIVND01. The sequence goes on from DATLTI010000382.1 coordinate 5,184, forward strand.
GCTCTGTTCATGTCGTCGTCATCGGAATCGCCGGAGTCGCGATGTTGCTCGGATTTATCCTGACCGAGCTGCGATCGCATCATCCGATGCTGCGCCTGCGTCTGTTTCGCGATGCGGCTTTTCGCATCTCGTCGGTCATCACGGCGTTTGCCAATGGTTCGTTCCAGGGCATCATGTTGCTTGCACCGCTCTATCTTCAGGAGGTGCGTGGGTTCACCGGACTGCAGGCGGGTCTGACGACATTTCCGATATCTGTTGGCGTGATGTGTTCTGCTCAGCTCGTGAGAAGGACGTATCACATCTTCGGGCCGAGGCGGACAATATCCCTTGGACTCGGATTCATGGTGATCATGCTTGTGGTGTTCGCCTTTGAGGCTCAGCACGCCTCGCCATGGACGCTTCGCGCGATGTTGTTCACCCTCGGACTTGGCGTTGGACAGTCGAATCTTCCCGTGAACATCTCTGCCTTTTCCAATGTCACGAGCGCGGACATGGGCCACGGCTCTGCATTGTTCAACATGATCAGGCGCGCTGCGCCGGCGCTCGCGGTAGCGATTCTCACGACAGTGCTCGCAAGCACGGACCACCACCGTCTTATCCCCTCTCTGTTTGCCTTCCGGGTCACCTTCCTCGTCTGTGCGCTGATCGGACTTGGCGGTTCGATGTCGGCTCTGTTTTTGCGAAATGAATATGTTGCGAACTCGATGAAGCCTCAGCGACAAAAGGAATCCGTGATCGAGATCGAAGGCGCTGAATAGGCATCCTCTGAGCATCGCTATCTCTGGCGGCACAGGGAGCTGCGCGGTACGCTCGGTCCGCTTGGGTGATGGCAGGTTTTTTGGTTGCCGGACAACAATGGGGCGGACTGGTCGGGGGTTCAAAATGTCGAACGCGATATCGATGCAGGGACGCGGAGAGTCTTTTCAAAAGGCCGGTATCAGAGTCATCGACGGAGATGGGCACATCATCGAAGACGCGCGGGCAATCGTGGGTTTCATGCCGCGCGAATATCGCGAGGTGTTTGAGCCAAAGCCTGACACGATCTTTCCACCACTTGATCACCTGCATGCCGGACGGGCGGTACAGACCCCTCCTGATCGTGATCGCCGTCCGCCCGTTGGTCCCGAAGGATGGACAGCATTCCTTGACGATGCAGGTATTGAAAAGACAGTGCTCTATCCGACTCGTGCGCTTGCCTATGGACATGTGCAGAGTTTTGACTATGCGGTTGTCGTTGCTCGTGCCTACAACGATTGGCTGGCAAAGACCTACCTCGAAACGGATGACCGATTCAACGGCATCGCCATCATCCCGATGCAAGACCCCGAGGAGGCGGTCAGAGAACTTCGCCGCGCCGTAACCGAACTCGGCATGCTCGGCGCGATGATGCCGTCGAACGGACTGCCACACCTGCTTGGAGCG
>DATLTI010000383.1:0-12940 GCA_035533675.1 Acidimicrobiales bacterium
GGTTCGTTTGCGATTTGAGCGCCTGCGCGATGTCTTCGCGCAGCAGGTTTAGTCGAAAGGCAGAGTGAAAATGGCAGAGCTGACGATCAGCGCGGATGACATTGCAGCAGCGCTTGGACGCCATGCAAACAGTCTCAACACAGCAGTAGCGGCAGAGCAGGTTGGCCGCGTACTCGAAGTCGGAGACGGTATTGCCTATGTGAGCGGACTCCCTCATGCTGCGGTGAACGAACTCCTCGAGTTCGAGAACGGTTCGTTGGGCCTTGCTCTAAACCTCACCGAAGATTCGATCGGAACCGTTGTGCTCGGCGAACTGGCCGGACTCGACGAGGGTCAGGTCGTGCGTTCGACCGGCCGCATCCTCTCGGTACCTGTTGGCGATGGTCTGTTGGGCCGCGTCGTCAATCCGCTCGGGGTCCCTGTCGATGGCAAGGGACCACTCGTCAACGTGGTAGAGCGTCGTGTCGAGGTCCAGGCCCCTGGCATCGTCGGTCGCCAGCCCGTTACCCAGCCACTCCAGACCGGTATCAAGGTCATCGATGCGATGACCCCGATCGGTCGGGGTCAGAGAGAGCTGATCATCGGCGACCGCAAGACCGGCAAGACGACGATCGCGATCGACGCAATCATCAACCAGCGCAACAACGGCGTGAAGTGTATCTACGTGGCAATCGGTCAGAAGGGATCGACGATCGCACAGATCGTCTCCACCCTTGAGGCCTATGGAGCGATGGATTACACCGTTGTCGTCGCAGCCCCTGCCTCAGAGCCTGCACCATTCAAGTATCTCGCTCCGTATTCGGGATGCGCGATGGGCCAGCACTGGATGGAAAGTGGCGACCACGCGCTGGTTGTCTATGACGACCTCTCCAAACAGGCCGAGGCCTATCGCCAGCTCTCGCTGTTGCTTCGCCGCCCACCGGGTCGCGAGGCATACCCCGGAGACGTCTTCTATCTGCACAGCCGTCTTCTCGAGCGTGCTGCGAAGCTCTCCGATGAACTTGGTGGTGGCTCATTGACCGCATTGCCAATCGTCGAGACCAAGGCTGGTGACATCTCGGCCTACATCCCGACGAACGTCATCTCGATTACCGACGGACAGATATTCTTGGAGACCGACCTTTTCAATGCAGGTGTTCGTCCGGCGATGAACGTTGGCAACTCGGTATCTCGAGTCGGTGGCGCCGCACAGACCAAGGCGATGCGTTCGGTTGTCGGTTCACTGAAGATCGACCTTGCGCAGTTCCGTGATCTTGAGGCGTTTGCGACATTCGGATCAGAGCTTGACCGCGTATCCCAGGCACAGCTCGATCGTGGATATCGCCTGACTGAACTGTTGAAGCAGGGCCTCAACGCACCGCTTCCGGTCGAGGAACAGGTCATCGTGATCTACGCCGGAGTCCGTGGGCACATCGACGACATTGCGGTTGAAGATGTCCAGGCGTTCGAGGCTGCACTCCGTGCGCATGTACGTGCTGCACACCCTGAACTGCTTGAGCACATTAAGACGACCGGGACGCTCCCCGATGAGGAAAAGATCAACGCAGCAATCGCAGAGATGAAGTCGAGCTTCTCGAGCGGCGGGACGGTCTGATCGATGGCAGGCGGTCAGGAGCGTCTGCTCCGTCGACGCATTAAGAGCGTCGAGGCAACGAAGAAGATCACGCGCGCAATGGAGCTGATTGCCGCGTCCCAGATGGGCCGAGCGCGAGCACGTCTTCTTGGGACGCGACCCTATGTCCATGCCGTGGAGCGGGTTCTTGCCATGTCCGCAGAGGACGCGACACATGCATCGCGCATTCTTGGCGTGCCAGAGACTGTGGAGCGCTCGCTGTTAGTGACGATCGTCGGTGACCGCGGACTGTGTGGTGCCTATAACTCTTCGGTGCTGCGTTTCGCTGAGCGCTTGATGCTGACCGGGGAACAAAAGGGCACGACCTATCGGACTGTCTGTGTCGGCAAGAAGGCGATCGCCTTCTTTCGCTATCGAAACAGAGCGGTCGACCACGTGTTCACCGGAATGTCTGACCGCCCTACCTTTGAAGATGCGCGAAGAGTTGCAGCTGAGGTGATCCGTCCGTTCATTGCCGGCGAGGTCGATATGGTCGAGCTGATCTCGACCCGGTTTGTCTCGACAGGAACCCAGGTTGTCGAGCGTCGTCAGATCCTCCCGCTCGTGGTCGATGACGATGAGATAGAGGGCGAAGAGCCATCGCATGCAGATGGCTTCTATGACTTTGAACCCTCATCAGAGGAGTTGCTCGAACTTTTGGTTCCCCAGTACGCAGAGGTCTTTCTCTACCAGGCGCTGCTTGAGGCCTCCGCCTCAGAGCACACCGCGCGCCAACGCGCGATGGCAGCAGCGACAGAAAACGCAGAAGAGTTGGCTACGACGCTGAGCCGGATCATGAACCGGGCCCGTCAGGATTCGATCACCACGGAGATCATGGAGATCGTGAGTGGTGCAGAGGCATTGCGGACCGCCGGCAAGGCAGTCAGTGAAGAGCTATTACGTGACGATAACGAGGAGCAAATTGCATGAGTACTGAGACGAACGCCAAAGCGACGTTGGAGAATGGACGGGTCATTGTCATCTCTGGCCCAGTCGTTGACGTTGAGTTCCCGCCGCACGCCCTGCCAGAGATCAACACGGCACTCGAGATCGAGCTGAACTTTGATGGCGAGGCCTCGATCATCGTCGCCGAGGTCGCCCAGCAGCTCGGTGATGGACGGGTGCGCTGCATCTGTCTGCGCGCGACCGATGGTCTTGAACGTGGTGCAACCGTGCGCAACACCGGACGTGGAATTACCGTGCCGGTCGGCGACGCGGTGCTCGGTCACGTGTTCAACGTCTCTGGCAAGCCGCTTGACACCGACACCATCGGGACACCCGATGACTATTGGGAGATCCACCGCGAGGCACCGGCCTTTGCAGACCTTGAGCCATCGCGCACAATGTTCGAGACCGGCATCAAGGTCATTGACCTTCTCGAGCCCTACGTGCAGGGTGGAAAGATCGGACTGTTTGGTGGTGCAGGAGTAGGCAAGACCGTTCTCATCCTGGAGATGATCAACCGTGTTGCAAAACAGCACGGTGGCGTCTCGGTCTTTGCAGGAGTTGGAGAGCGCACCCGAGAGGGTACCGACCTCTGGCTTGAAATGCAGGAATCTGGCGTGATCGACAAGGCGGCTCTTGTCTATGGTCAGATGGACGAGCCTCCTGGCGTGCGTCTTCGTGTTGCACTTTCCGCGTTGACGATGGCGGAGTACTTCCGTGACGTGAAGAACCAGGACGTGTTGTTGTTCATCGACAACATCTTCCGTTTCGTCCAGGCCGGTTCAGAGGTTTCAACGCTGCTCGGCCGTATGCCGAGTGCTGTTGGATACCAGCCAACGCTTGCTGACGAGATGGGTCAGCTCCAGGAGCGGATCACCTCGACCAAGGGTCATTCGATTACCTCGATCCAGGCCGTCTATGTTCCTGCAGACGACTACACCGACCCTGCACCGTTCACGACCTTCACCCACCTTGATGCAACGACTGAGCTTTCACGCCAGATCGCTGCACTTGGTATCTACCCAGCGGTTGACCCGCTCGCATCGACGAGCAATATCTTGGCTCCAGAGGTCGTTGGCGATCGTCACTACAACTGTGCGCAGCAGGTGAAGTTGATCTTGCAGAGAAACCGTGAGCTCCAGGACATCATCGCGATCCTTGGTCTTGACGAACTCTCAGAAGAGGACCGTCTGACCGTTTCACGTGCAAGAAAGATCCAGCGGTTCCTCTCCCAGCCATTCTTTGTCGGAGAGGTGTTCACCGGTCTTCCTGGTGTCTATGTCCCTGTCGACGAGACGATTCGAAGCTTCGAGGCCCTGATTGGCGGTGACCTTGATGACATCCCCGAGCAGGCATTCTTGAACGTGGGTGGCGTTGACGAGGTCCGTGTCAAGGCCAAGTCGCTCGAGGCTTAGGAACAGAGGCGAGCCAGATGGCGACACCATTTCATCTCGAGGTCGTGATACCTGAACGGGTGCTGTTCTCGGGAGAGGTCGACGAGGTCTCGATGCGCACGGACGGCGGAGAGATCGCCTTCCTCGCGCATCACGAGGACTATGTAGGAGCAGTTGACATCACGGTCGCCAAGCTCTCGGTCGTCACCAATGCCCAGAGCACGAGTGACACCGAGGTGACAACGCTGCTCATCGCCGTGCATGGTGGGTTTGTCCACTTCGATGGTGAGGCGATGACCGTTCTTGCTACCGTTGCAGAACTCGGGAGCGAGGTCGATGTCGACCGCGCCCGACAGGCACTTGTCACGGCTGAGGAGCGCTTCGCACTTGAAGGTCCTGCGACCAAGCCAGGCGTACCGAACGATGAGGGCACCGAGGAGTCCCCGACGCGTCTCACCGGCGCGATGGTTGCGCTGTTGGCCCCTGATTCTGCAGAGGCGGCAGTAGCCCGGGCGAAGGTGCGCCTCGAGGCTGCAGGGGCAGCGACCAACAGCTGAGATGGGCGGCCGTCAGCGCCTGCTCGTTGCCTATAGCTTGCGTGACCGCGCAGCCCATGAGGTCGATGCATTCAGAAGAGCGCTCCGTTCGAGTGAGATCGAGCGCATTGCTCCGCACATCACGCTCGTCCCACCGGTAAATGTCGATTCAAGTCGCGTGGAATCTCTCAGTGTCCTGCTTGAGCAAAAGGTAGCCCAGCTCGCGCCATTTCCTGTTTTGTTCAGCGGTGTGGAAACCTTCGCTCCTCTTCACCATGTGATCTATCTGCGCGTCGGCGAGGGATTCTCGGACCTTGAACATCTGCGTACGAAATGCCAGGTCGGTGAACTCGTGGTGAATGAGACGAGGACTTTTGTACCTCACGTGACACTCAAGAGTCATGCCAACCCAGAGCTCGCAACCCATGCGCGAGCGCTTCTCGCGGGCTTTACCCTTTCCGTTGAGGTCGACCGCGTGACACTCCTCCGAGTCGATGATCAATCCGTGAACCGCAGATGGGTCAAAGAGGGCGAGTTCGTGGTCGGTAGCGCAATGACGCTCGGTCGGGGGAGCGAGGAGGTTGTCCTGACGCTCTCAAGTGTGCTCAATGGTGTTGATCGCACATTCATCCGCGAACACGGAGGTGATGTGCTTTGGGACAGGGCTATGTCTGCGGATGCGGACTTATTGATGTTGATCGTGAGAGCGCGCATCAATGACCGTCTCGTTGGGCTTTTGCTCCTCAATGTTCACGGGGAAATCGGAGAGATCGCCTGTATCGTTGTCGACACCGAGCGTCGCCGCATGGAAATCGGGCGCAAGATGTTGCGATATCTCAGTCGTATCGCTATTGAACGCTCACTTCGAGAGCTCACGGCCTCGTGTGAAGAGGGTTCGCAGGCGTTCTTTGTGCAGAGTGGATTTCTGTCGAGCGGGAGGCCGGCTGACGGCCCCCGATCGTCGTACTATCAGCGTCTCTGATCCGTCATGGGTCACACCGATCGAGACATGGGAATATCTCGCATTCCGTCCGGGGTTAGCGGTGCTTGCCGAACTGGTGAAAGGTGTCGACGAAACGCACCGTACCCGTTGCTGAACGGACGACGAGCGACTGTGTTCTCGCGCCGTGCTCAGAGTAACGCACACCGCGCAAAAGTTCACCGTCGGTGATGCCTGTTGCTGCAAAGAAACTGTGCTCACCACCGCAGAGATCCTCGGTGACCAGGACTTGGTCAAGGTTGTAGCCGAGCGCGATTGCCTGGCTGCGCTCGCTCTCGTCGCGTGGATAAAGCCGACCCTGGATCTCGCCGCCCATGCCCGCGAGCGCTGCAGCAGCGATCACCCCCTCGGGGGTTCCTCCGATACCAAACAGGACATCCGCGTCAGTCTCTGGCCAAGCTGTTGCGATCGCACCCGCGACATCGCCGTCAGAGATCAGCTTGATGCGCGCACCGGCACTTCGCACCTCGTCGATCAGGCCCTGATGGCGAGGCCGATCAAGGATCACTGCAGTGAGCTCGTTGACCAGAAGCTTCTTTCGCTTGGCAATTTCGATCAGGTTCTCTTTTGGCGTCATCTCGATCGAGACCGCGCCGCGCGATTCGGGGCCAACGGCGAGTTTGTCCATATAGACGCAGGGTCCTGGATTGAACATCGATCCTCTCTCGGCAACGGCGATCACCGCAAGCGCTCCACCGCGCCCGAGCGCAGTGAGTGTGGTCCCATCGATCGGATCGACCGCGATATCGACATTCGGAGGACTCCCGTCTCCAACGCGCTCGCCGTTGAACAACATCGGCGCTTTATCCTTTTCACCCTCACCAATGATGACAAGGCCGTTCATCCGAACGGTCGAAAGCACCCTTCGCATCGCGTCGACGGCAGCACCGTCTGCGGCAAGCTTGTCGCCGCGGCCCATCCACGCGCTTGCCGCCACCGCTGCGGCTTCGGTGACCCTAACCATCTCGAGAGCGACGTTGCGACCGGGAGTGTCTCGTTCATTTGTCATGGTTCGACTGTAGTTGGCTATGCGTGAATTCTCTATCGGCGGATGCACAAATGCCTGCTCAAAACATCATTGCGAACCATGAGGTCCGACGAGCCGGGAGCGAGCGAACGCAGAGAGAAGCTATGGTCAGGAGATGGAGCGTTTTGTCGTCTGTCCCGCCGCCCCACTCGCTGGGACAGTGGAGATTCAGGGCGCCAAGAACTCAGCACTCAAGTTGATGGCCGCGTCACTTCTGACGATGGGGACGACCCGACTCCGCTCGGTGCCAGACATCACCGATGTCCATTTCATGTGCGAGGTCCTCACCGCAATCGGAGCCGAGGTCAGGCGCGGGGACGGCGGAGAGCTTGTCATCACGACTCCCGAGGTGCTCACGCCAATCGCGCCGTATGAGCTTGTCGAGAAGATGCGTGCCTCGTTTGTAGTGCTTGGCCCACTCCTTGCGCGTCATGGATTTGCCCGTGTCTCACTTCCTGGCGGAGATGATTTTGGTCATCGCCCGATCGATATGCACCTGCGCGCGCTTACCGAGCTTGGAGCAACCTTCACCACCGAACACGGATATGTCGAGGGTCACTGTGATCGGCTCGTTGGCAAGGAGATCGCGCTCGAATTTCCCAGTCACACGGCAACTGACAATGTGTTGATGGCGGCGGTCACCGCGCGCGGCCTTACCGTGATCGAGAACGCCGCGCGTGAACCCGAGGTACAGGACCTCGCCGAGATGTTGATTGCAATGGGAGCAAAGATCTCAGGAGCGGGTACCTCTCGCATCGAGATCGAAGGTGTCGATGAGCTACACCCCGTCATACACCGAACAATTCCCGATCGCATCGAGGTTGCCACCTTTCTTGTCGCGGTCGGCCTCGCCGGTGGCATGGTCACGATCAACAATGCACGCGCGGAGCACATGGACATGCTCTTGGAGAAGCTCGTCGCGATGGGAATGGAGATCGATCGAATCGATGGGGGAATCAAGGCCGCGTCAACGGGACGTCTACGGTCAGTCGACGTCGCTACGTTGCCTTATCCCGGAGTGGCGACTGACTACAAACCCCTGTTGGTGACGATGCTGAGCGTTGCGTCGGGAGTCGCGATCGCGAGTGAGAACGTCTTTTCTGGCAGGTTTGGCTATATCGACGAACTTCGCAGGATGGGAGCTGACATCACGATCGAGGGTCATCATGCGGTCGTGCGCGGGATCGAGCGACTCTCGGGAGCGCCGGTGCGTGCACGTGATATCCGAGCAGGAGCAGCGCTCGTGCTGGCTGGCCTCGTTGCCGATGGATGCACCGAGATCACCGGCGTCGAACACATCGACCGCGGGTATGAGCACTTTGTCAAAAAGCTGCGTTCTATCGGTGCGGACATCACGCGTGTCCAAGACAGCTCACGCGAATCATTCTAGGGCGATGAGTCGCGGATGGATCTTTGTTGCTGAGTAATCCCTGGTATTCGTTGGTAGTCATCGCTCACGTGCTTTTTGCCGTGATTGGCTTTTGCGCACTTGGCATGACGGGTGCCTACGCGCGTCTTGTGAGCCTCTCGGCTGATCCTTTTCACTCACCGGGCGTGCAGCGGTATTTTCGACCTGGGAAGAACATCGCGGCAAGGGCGATCTATCTGGTGCCGGTATTTGGTGGAATTGCGCTCGGGTTCTCCCACGATATGCACCATCTCTTTCCCTATCTCGGAATTGGCCTGTGGCTTGTGGCTACGGGCGTCGCCGCTGTTGCGCTCTGGCCAGCAGAGGCAGGGATCCAGCAAATCATGAGCGCCGAACAGACAACGGTCGGTGCGCCCTCAGATCGCGAGGCGCTGCGTGTCGTGGCACGCAGGTGTGAGCGAGCTGCAATGGTGACGAGCCTGTGCTTTGTTGTTGCGATTGTGGTGATGATCGTCCAGCCGAGCTAACAGAGGACCCAATTACTTTTGTCTTAGCGTCAGAAATTCATGCAGTTCATCTTGTAGTTTGGAGCGATGCCAAAATCTCGGCGCCCCTCAGGGTCTCCACCGAGCCGTCGCGCCAAGACCTCTCGCACTCGATCTCCCAAGCGCTCCGCTCGTCCGCGTATCTCTGGCTCTGCGCAGGGGGCGATGAAGCGACGACGTCGAAGGATTGCCCTGCTTTGCCTGATCGTGGTCATTACCCTGGCCAGTGGCCTGATCTCCAATCTGCTGATCTCATCGCTTGCAAAACCAAAGCCTGTCGCAATAAGCCCAGTGCACTATTCGGTCGGGATAGCGACCTGTACCTTCTTTGACCCCACACGATCAACGCCGAACTATCTCAACAACACCTCGAAGAAGGGCCGGCTACTCGTCACCGAAGTTCGCTATCCGACGCTCTCATCGGTTCGCGGAATGCTCGAGACACCCGATGCCCCTCCGGCACTCCGTTACGGTCCCTTTCCGATGGTGGTCTTTGGACACGGCTATGCACTGACACCTGATTCCTACGCGAAGCTGCTCGATCACTGGGTCGGCGCTGGATTCGTCGTCGCCGCGCCAATGTTCCCCGATACGAGCCAGCAGGCGGTTGCGAGCATCGGTGTCGCGAACAGCTTCCTTCCCGAGGCAGATGACATCAATCAGCCTGGTGACATGGCCTTCGTGACGCGCGAGATGCTCAAATCGACAGGCAAAACTTCGCCGCTGTGTTCGATCGCGCGCGGGCTGATCGATCACACCAAGATTGCACTCGCAGGGCAGTCCGACGGAGCGACAACGGCTGTTGCACTTGCCTATGACCCGAAGTACCAGACGGCCTCGGTGAAATATCGTGCAGTGATCGATCTCTCAGGTGAGCTGTTAGGTGCGGGGACATTGACGCCAGATGCGCTTTCGGTGAAGCAGTCCTCACCCTCGCTGTTTGTCTCCCAGAGCGCAACCGATACCTGTAACCCACCGCAGTTTTCACTGGCGATCTACAACGGTGTGCATACGAGCCACAAGTGGTTCCTGAAGATCCTCAGTGGGCATCATCTGCCCCCCTATATCGGGACGAGTGTTCCGGCATTCAATGCGGTGACGTCGACGACCACGCTGTTCTTGCAAGATGAATTTGCCGGAATTGTGCCAGGACGAGCACTCCTGAAGCTTGGAAACACGCATCCCTTGGTTGCCACGCTCTCAACGGGCCAGCACGCTCCGGCGATCGCCCCGCTCACTCAGGGTCCGGGAAGCTGTTATCTGACAAGCTAGAACCATGACGAGTGCGCCCGAGCGGACATCTGCGTATCTCGACCATGGCGCCACTACACCGGTCATGTCAGAGGTCGTTGACGAGATGCTCGTCTATCTCCGCGACGATTTCGCCAATCCTTCTGGCGTCTATCGAGCCGCGCGTGACGCGCGTCGGGCAATTGACGATGCGCGTGATGTACTCGGCGAAGCATTTGGTTGCGCAAGTGGTGAGATCGTCTTTACCAGCGGGGGAACTGAGGCGGACAATCTCGCGATTCTGGGTATTGAACGTCGAGAGGGCGGTCGTGTCGTGGTCAGCGCGATTGAACATCACGGCGTGCTCAGGCCAGCCGAATCGATTGGTGCGACGATCGCCCCGGTCGGTCGCGATGGATTGATCGATCTCGATCATCTTGCGCAGTTGCTCGACGACATGACGGACTTGGTATCGGTAATGGCCGTCAACAACGAGGTGGGCACGATCCAGCCGATGGCGAGCGTCATCAAGCTGGTAAACACCCATGCCCCAACTGCATTGATCCACTGCGACGCGGTACAGGCACTTGCCTTTTGCGACGTCAAAACCTTGACGCGTGGCTGTGATCTTGTGAGTTATTCCGCTCACAAGATCGGGGGACCAAAGGGCGTTGGTGCACTCGTCGTGAATGACCGCGCGAGGGTGCGACTCCACCCGATACTGCGGGGCGGCTCACAAGAGCGCGACCTTCGCGCAGGGACCGAGAACGTCGCGGGTATCGCGGGATTCGCCGTTGCGGTGCGAATTACCAGTCAGCGTCGCGCGGAGACGGTTGAACGAGTAAGGGCACTGCGTGACCGGTTTGTCGATACGCTGGTCCATGAGATCCCCGGTGTCCATGAGAGCGTTGACCGGAATCTGCGCCATCCCGGCAACGCCCATCTCGTCTTTCCGGAGGTCACGAACGAGGAGTTCCTTCTCCTGCTCGACCGCTACGGCGTCGCTGCCTCTGCGGGTTCATCGTGCGCGAGCGGGGCCATCGAGCCAAGCCATGTGCTTGTTGCTATGGCGATGTCGCCAGAAGAGGCACGCTCGTGTATCCGCTTCACCCTTGGTCAAAGTTCGAGCGGGGACGAGATCGACTATGCCATAGCAAGTGTTATCGCAGCTCACCATCAGATTGTCGCGAGCGATCGGAGATAATCCTGCGAGAATAGAGGGATGCGTATCCTGGTTGCCATGTCTGGCGGAGTCGACTCCTCGGTTGCCGCGGCACTATTGGTCGATGGGGGCCACGAAGTTGTCGGTGCGACGATGAAGCTGTGGGGTGGTGCGGGAGATTCAGGGTGCTGTTCGGTCGCAGACGTCACCGACGCGAGACGCGTCTGTGACCGACTCGGGATCGATCATCATGTATTCAACTTCACCGAGGTCTTCAACGAAATGGTCGTCGACCCCTATGTCGAGGCGCACCGGCGCGGTGAGACCCCGAATCCGTGCGTGGAGTGCAACCGCCATCTGAAATTCGACGCCTTCATCGCGCGGGCCGAGAGGCTTGGATTTGATTCCGTGGCGACTGGACACCATGCGAGGGTTGAGCGCGATGCGGACGGGCGTTCACAGTTGGTGCGCGGCCATGACCGTGCCAAGGACCAGTCCTATGTGCTCTCGATCTTGGGATCGGACCAGCTCGACTATCTACTCCTGCCGGTCGGCACCATGGAGAAATCCCAAGTGCGCGCATTCGCCGAGCAGCGCGGGCTGATTACCTTTGCAAAACCAGACAGCCAGGATGTCTGCTTTATTGCCTCGCGCACGAAGGGGCTTGGTCGAGCGCAGTTTCTCGGCGAGCGCATCGACCTTCACCCGGCGCGCGTCGTCGAGAGCGCATCTGGGGCCGAACACGGCGAGGTCGCTGCGGTTGAGCTGGTGACAATCGGACAGCGGCGAGGTCTCCCGACAGATTCAAGTATGCGGCCGCGTTATGTGATCGATGTCGATGTCAACAAGAGAGTGGTTACCGTCGGTGATCGTGAAGAACTCATGGTCTTGGGCCTTCGCCTTTCAAACAGGACGTGGGTACATGAGCCACGAGTCTCTGGAACGCGCGTCCTTGCGCAGATGAGCGCTCACGGAGCCGCGCGCAAGGCAACGCTTGACGATGAGGGTTTGACCTTTGATGAACCCTCGCGAAAGATTGCACGCGGCCAGATCGTTGCGCTTTATGAGGAACATTGCGTCGTTGGTTCCGGGGTGGTCTGTTAGTGCCAGATTCATCACCGCGAAAAGAGACGACCTCTTCTCGTATCCGCGAACTGCAAGAACAGATCGCCGATCACTCAAAGCGCTATCACCAAGAGGACAACCCGGAGATTGCGGACGCTGAGTATGACGATTTGGTGCGAGAACTCACCGCGCTCGAGGCAGGGTTTCCCGATCTTGTCGATGCATACTCTCCAAACCAAACTGTGGGCGCCGCACCGACATCGACCTTTGCTGAGCTGCGCCACCGCATCCGCATGATGAGCCTTGACAATGCCGTCTCGATCGATGAGATCGAGACCTGGCAAGTGCGAGCTGATCGCATCCTCCAAAGAGAGCAGGCACCCTATCTTGCAGCGGTCTCCTATATCTGTGAGCCAAAGATCGATGGTCTTGCCATATCACTGCGTTATGAACAGGGTGAGCTTGTCCAGGCCGCAACACGAGGAGATGGCCTTGTCGGCGAGGATGTGACGGCGAATATCCGCACCATCGCGGATGTGCCGCATCGTCTCGCGCTGAGTGTGAAGGAGATGCCCGAGGTCTTTGAGGTACGCGGTGAGGTCTACCTTCCGATCGGTGCCTTTCATGAGCTCAATCGACGCCAGGCCGAAGCGGGATTACGACTCTTCGCGAACCCGCGTAACTCCGCGGCAGGCTCTTTGAGACAGAAAGACGCCTCGGTGACGGCATCGAGACCGCTCGGGTTTTTTGCCTATCAGCTCGGTGAGGTCGCCGGCGGAGTAGCCGGGCAAGATGGCAAGGCGCTACTGACTCAGCGCGCGAACCTTGATCTGATCGCCCGCTGTGGCCTGCCAGTGAATCCTGAGATATTGGTGTTTGATGACCTCGAGGGAGTTGAGCGTTACTGCAAGGAGCTCCTCGCACGACGCCATCTGCTCGATTATGACATCGACGGCGTAGTGATCAAGATCAATGAGCTCGCCGCCCAGGAGTTCCTTGGAGCGACCTCGCACGCTCCGCGCTGGGCGATTGCCTATAAGTTTCCGCCCGAGGAG
>DATLTI010000384.1:0-1242 GCA_035533675.1 Acidimicrobiales bacterium
CGCGATGAGCTGATCAACGGAGCGCGCGAGTTGTTCGAAGGTGGGGCTCTCTGCGTGATCGCCGAGGTATTCGACAATCTTTTCGAGTGGCGCGAGGGCGAGCACATCGAGCAAGCTCTTCAACGCGGCCAGCGGGGCCAAAGTGGCGAACGCGTTCACGTCTCGACGTTGTTGGAGTTGTCGAAGGGGCACGCCCACCACGGCGCTGACCTTGGCGCGGGCACGTAGATCGAGCGTGTCGACCGCTCGCAGCGTCATCGCGGGATCGATCTTCAAAAAAGCGCGACGGACAATCGCGTTGGCGTTGCTCGACGCGTCGGACACGAATAGTTATTTCAGAAAATGTTTGGCGACGACGACTCGCTGGACCTGGTTGGTACCTTCATAGGTTTGCGTGCTCTGGCAGAACCGACCGCCTCGTCCGCTGCGTGCGTAATTGTCTGGAGATTCGTCCAATAGCTCCACGGAGTCAAGGCTAGTTCGACCGTACCGTAGGGATGAATTAGGGATGGACAGATCGACCGTGCGGGTTCACGTCAAAGGGCCGACGCCAACAATCCGACTGGCGTCCATGCCAATGGAATCACTTGATCGTTTGGGAAGTTGAGACCATCGTTCGAAAGTCCGAAGGCCCCGACTCGATTGAAGATTAAGGAAGCTCGCATACAACTGCGACGTGAGCGATCTTGCGGACTGTGACAGTTACTGGATGGAGTGCGCCGCACGCATTGTGTTCATTCGAAGCGAATTGAGGCGAACTCGCCGTAACTCTCCACTGTCCCGTCGGAATATGGGTTTCAAAGCGTCCCGTAGCGGTGACAGTGAGTGTGATCGAAGCGGCGTGGTCTTTGGCTATCGGAGCGAAGACGACGGTGCCCCGTGCTGGAATAGATTCATCGGCAGGTCCTCCAATAAGTCTGAATGTCCCAACCACGGACCCAGACTTGTGTGTAGAGTTTGCCGCTCCCGAAGTCGATATTCCGCACGCAAAAGGCAATAGCCCTGCGAAGGTGATTGCCAAGATTGAAACTATTCTTCGATTCATATACAACCTCCACACTTCTCATGTCGCCGGAAGGTGGTTTCTTACACATGCGCCAAGATTCGGCCCAAGTGCCTCGGTGACGCTAATCCTACGTCGGGTGCGCCCCCTGAGCACAGCACCCGCCAAATGCAGCGACGAGTTCTGTCGACTAAAGACGAGTGAAACTAACGATCTTTAGCCGCTCGGAGATTGTTCGT
>DATLTI010000385.1:0-2854 GCA_035533675.1 Acidimicrobiales bacterium
CGCGATGAGCTGATCAACGGAGCGCGCGAGTTGTTCGAAGGTGGGGCTCTCTGCGTGATCGCCGAGGTATTCGACAATCTTTTCGAGTGGCGCGAGGGCGAGCACATCGAGCAAGCTCTTCAACGCGGCCAGCGGGGCCAAGGTGGCGAACGCGCTCACGTCTCGACGTTGTTGGAGTTGTCGAAGGGGCACGCCCACCACGGCGCTGACCTTGGCGCGGGCACGTAGATCGAGCGTGTCGACCGCTCGTAGCGTCATCGCGGGATCGATCTTCAAAAAAGCGCGACGGACAATCGCGTTGGCGTTGCTCGACGCGTCGGACACGAATCGTTACTTCAGAAAATGTTTGGCGACGACGACTCGCTGGACCTGGGTGGTGCCTTCATAGGTTTGCGTGCCCTTACAGAACCGACCGCCCCGTCCGCTGCGTGCGTAATTGTCTGGAGATTCGTCCAATAGCGCCACGGAGCCAAGGCTAGTTCGACCGAACTGTAGGGATGAATTAAGGATGGACAGATCGACCGTGTGGGTGCACGTCAGAGAACCGACGTGCACAATCTCCGACTGGCGATTGGAGAAATGGCTCTACTTAAGGGATAAGAATTAGTTCTCAACGCTGTCTTCTGGACTTGGTGGGGCGTTAAGCGTCTCTGGCTCATGGTTCCGTCGGCGGTGTTGGATTGAGATGTCCTCCTCGCCGAGCGCCTCTTCTTCGTCAAGTGCGACAGTCACCACGGGACGAAAGAATTGTTGGGCAATCAGAGTTGGCACGAAGGCTGAAAGAATAACAACCGTGACTAACTCTGTGTACTGCGAGGAGTTGATCAAGTGGTGCGTTAGGCCATACAGCGCCGAGATGGAACCAAAGGTTAATCCCGTCGCCATCAACAGAGTCGTGTAAGTCCGCTCCCGCTTGGGCAAGTGGAAGATCGTGGCCGCTGGCCACACGCCAATGAACTTCGCAACCATCTTAACGAGGAAGAGCGTCGCGATTACTCCCGCGCCCGAGATTAGAGCCGAAGCCGTAATGAGCGTGCCCGCCTTGAGGAAGAAGAACGGCGTCAAGAGCGCAAACGCGATGGTTCGGATTCGATTAAGAATTACTCGATCGTTCATGAAGACTCCAGCAACGACAAGACCGACAACGTAGGCCGGTAGAACGGCTTCACTCCCGGCGGCAGTTGCCAACCCGCCCAAGGCGAGTAGAACCACGAAGATCACCTTGATCTCGGGCTCACTGACGCGGTGACCAACGTTCGCGATGATCCAACGCAAAAACCTAGGCAGCACGATCAGCACTGCACCCGTGATCACCACGAATGCTAAGAGCAACCAGTCGTAACTTGCGAACAGGCCACCCAAGGCGAGCACCGTGCCCAGGTCAGTGACGAAGCAGGCGGCGAGAATGAGTTTGCCGATGTCGTGGCGATTCTGGCCCGTCTCCACCATCACCGCATAGACGACGGCTACCGAAGTCGTGCTCAGAGCGATGCCAGCTATCTCCGACGCGTGGAGGTTCCAATCAAAGATGAATCGCGCGAAACAAAACGCCGCGAATAGTGGCAGTAGAAAGGAGACGAGACCAATGGACAGACTTGCTCTCCAGTGGCGTCGCAATGAGACGGGATCGATTTCTGCTCCAGCGAGAAACGTCAGAAGTACCGATCCGATTCCGGCCAAGAGTGTGGTGAAATCGGTCTGCTGGATATGTTCGCGAATACCGGGAATGTTCCCGAACACGGCACCCACCAGGATCTCGATGAGCGCAACGGAGATGCCGACGCGAATGCTTATGAAGGACGCGAGCAGCGCCATTCCGATCCAGATTGCCATTACGTAATAGACGTTCACACGTGCCTCCTGTCACGGCAGGAACACGGCACATCAGCCTGGCCCTACCAGCTGCTAATTCCTGCTGGTAGAAGCCATCAGCCGGGATTAACCGGCACTTTTGCGGGCGGGCTTCATCGCTCAAGATCGATGATACCAAAAGATCTCGGGAGCGCAAGATACTGAGTGTAAAAGTCGGCATTGGGATTCGACTAGGTGCGCTCCTTGTATCACGGCACCGGCAAAATGCGTTGACGAAACTCGCCAACTGAAAATGCAGTAAATCAACGAGTCTGAGGCACTCGGAGATTGTTGGTGTCGGAGAAACGACGCCAACAATCTGACTGGCGTCTACGCCATTGGATTCACTTAATCGTTTGGGAAGTTGAGACAATCGTTCGAAAGTCCGAAGGCCCCGACTCGATTGAAGATTAAGGAAGCTCGCATACGACTGCGACGTGAGCGATCTTGCGGACTGTGACAGTTACTGGGTGGAGTGCGCCACACGCATTGTGTTCATTCGAAGCGAATTGAGGCGAACTCGCCGTAACTCTCCACTGTCCCGTCGGAATATGGGTTGCAAAGCGTCCCGTAGCGGTGACAGTGAGTGTGATCGAAGCGGCGTGGTCTTTGACTATCGGAGCGAAGACGACGGTGCCCCGTGCTGGAATAGATTCATCGGCAGGTCCTCCAATAAGCCTGAATGTCCCAACCACGGACCCAGACTTGTGTGTAGAGTTTGCCGCTCCCGAAGTCGATATTCCGCACGCAAAAGGCAATAGCCCTGCGAAGGTGATTGCCAAGATTGAAACTATTCTTCGATTCATATACAGCCCCCACACTTCTCATGTCGCCGGAAGGTGGTTTCTTACACATGCGCCATGATTCGGCCCAAGTGCCTCGGTGACGCTAATCCTACGTCGGGTGCGCCCCCTGAGCACAGCACCCGCCAAATGCAGCGACGAGTTCTGTCGACTAAAGACGAGTGAAACTAACGATCTTTAGCCGCTCGGAGATTGTTCGT
>DATLTI010000386.1:0-3065 GCA_035533675.1 Acidimicrobiales bacterium
GCAGAGTGTCGCTGCTGCAAAGGAGTACATCCTTGCCGGTGACGCCTTTCAGATCGTGCTCTCCCAGCGTTTTGATCTTGACCTTGGAGTCGAACCGTTCGAGGTCTACCGGGTGCTGCGCCAGGTGAATCCGAGCCCGTACATGTTTTTTCTCCGCCAGGGTGGGGTATGTGTTGTCGGCGCCTCTCCGGAACCCCTCGTGCAGCTCCAGTCAGGACGCGTGATCTCACGCCCGATTGCCGGAACGCGTAGAAGGGGAGCAACCGATGAAGAAGACCGTCGTCTTGGGGCAGAACTCATTGAGCATCCAAAAGAGATTGCAGAACACATCATGTTGGTCGATCTCGCGAGAAACGACGTCGGACGAGTCGTCAAGTTCGGAACTGAGCGAGTCGATGAACTGATGACGCTTGAGCACTACAGCCACGTGATGCACCTCACCTCTCAGGTCTCTGGTGAACTGGTCGAGGGAAAGGGACCTATTGATGTGCTGAGAGCGACACTTCCCGCTGGCACCGTGTCAGGAGCTCCAAAGGTGCGCGCGATGCAGATCATCGATGAGCTTGAGCCCACAAAGCGCGGGCCCTATGCCGGAATTGTCGGCTATTTCGATTTCTCGGGGAATTTCGACACCGCGATCGCGATCAGGACCCTGGTCGTAACCCCTGATGGACGCGGTTCGGTACAGGCGGGAGCCGGAATCGTTGCTGATAGCGATCCCGTTGGAGAAGACGCCGAATGTGTCGCGAAGGCGCAATCGATTCTCTCTGCTGTTGCCGGGGCAAGACGCATAACCGAAGAACGCGCCGCGAGTCAAAGGCGATGAGTCTCAATTTTGCTGAGACTGCCTCGGCGCTCACTGACGGTGTTGTTGGATTCATCACAACACGCGATCTTGTTTCGGTGCGTGGTGCAGATGCGCACAGCTTTCTCCAGGGTCAACTCAGCCAGGACCTCAGCGCTCTGAGCACCGGTGATTGTGCCGAATCGTTGCTTCTTTCGCCACAGGGAAAGCTCGAGGCCTACCTGCGGGTGCGCCGTCAAGATGATGAAACGTTTCTTCTTGATTGTGCCTCTGGTACCGGAGAGATTGTCAAAGAACGACTGCGGAGATTCAAGCTGCGCGTCAAGGTCGAGCTGTCTCTGGAACAGCGCGCCGTTGTGCTCGTACGCGGTCCCAATGCTCGGGATCTGATTGATGGCCTTGACCATTTGGTTCCAGTCTTTCCCTACTCGTGGCCAGGACTCAATGGATTCGATGTCTATGTTGGATATGACGAGCTGACGAGTCCGCCCGCTCTTGGCGATCCGGCCGCGCTCGAAGTGGCGAGGATTCGTGCAGGAGAACCGGTCATGGGAGCAGAGCTGACTGAACAGACGATCGCCCAGGAGACGCCGTTGACCGCTCGTACAGTGAGCTTCACGAAAGGATGCTTCACGGGCCAGGAGCTGGTTGCACGCCTTGATGCGCGCGGATCGCGGGTCGCGCGTCATCTGCGTTTGCTTGTCGTTAAGCCCGGTGAGCGCCATCGCGTTCCCTATGTCGGTGAGCCGATCATGGTGGGTGATCGTCAGGTGGGCATCGTTACCTCCACGGCATATTCTCCTCTTGATGGCTGCTCCTATGCACTTGGCTATATCCATCGAAGCGTTGAGCCTCCCGCGAGCGCGATCGTGATTGCCGGAGACCACGAGGACAATCTCGTCGTCGAGATCAATTCGCTGGAGAAGATAAAGCCCTAGGACTTCGCGTGCGCAGGCATCTGTGAGGGAATTCGCATTTGAAATACCGTTCCACCAAACTCGTTTCTCGGTGAGACGATCTCAATGGAGCCACCAAGCGCCTCGGTTAGTTCCGCAACAATCGCGAGCCCGAGTCCGGTTCCGACCTTGCGCGTACTGTGACGATCCGAGGTAAAGAGTCGTTCGAAGACGCGGCTACGGTCGTCGGGGTCGATGCCATGGCCGTCATCTCCGACCGCGACGCTCAGCGTCTGTGAATCATCCTGACCGATCACCACATCCACCATGTTCTTCGAGTATTTCAATGCGTTTTCGACAAGATTCGAGACCACCTGTCCAAGCCGGTCGGCATCGGTTTCGCCCAATAGGTGCGTAGAGGGTGCAACGACAAGGAGTTCAACTCCTTGCTCTTCGAACGAATAACGCAGAGCCTCGGATGCGCTTGAGGCGGTCGCGGTCAGATCGCATGGCTCGATTCGAAAGGTGAACTGGTTTGCAGAGAGACGAGCCATCGAGAGCAGATCTTCAATCAACCGTGCAAGCCGGTCTGATTCGTCGATCACAACGAGCGCTGCATCGGCAGGAGTATTGATCTGACCCTCGGCGATAGCTTCGGCATATCCTCGGATCGAGGTCAGCGGGGTACGAAGCTCGTGGCTGATTGAGAGGAGAAAATCTCGTTGTGCCTCTCGTGACTGTTCGAGATCATTTGCCATCAAGTTGAGCGAGTCCTGGAGCTCAACGAGTTCCGGATAGCCATGATCGGGAACATCCATCCGCGCGCTGAAATCTCCGGTCGCGATTTGGCGAGCTGCGTCTGTTGCAGCTCGCACATGTCGCGAGATCCGCCTGGAGATTTCAATGGAGAAGCCGGCAGCGACGATGAGCGAGACGAATCCTGCAAGTGCAAAGTACAGAACATTTGCGACGGAGAAGTTCTCCTTGCTCTCAAATACGAGCGCTACGGTCCGTGCCGGAACACCCTTTGAGGCGCTCGTGCTGAACATGGGAACGGCCGCGAAGGCGATGTGGTTATGCGCTCCTGAAGTCACCTTGCCAGCGACGACCAGCGCGGTGTTGATGACGCTGGCGGGCAGGTTCGGCGGGGGATCAGATGCAAGCTGCCCGTTCGAGTTGATGACGATGATCGAGGCGCTGTTGATGCCTGCAATTTCCCGGATCAACGGGACGACGCCCGGGCTCGTGATCACGGATGGATTTCGTTCGATTGCGCTGGCTTGTTTCAGAACGGTGCGCTGTGCGCTGATACTTGACGCGTGGCGAACGAGTAACAGACTTGCGGCACTGGCGACGAGAAGAGC
>DATLTI010000387.1:0-1939 GCA_035533675.1 Acidimicrobiales bacterium
TGATGAGCGCCCGATGTGGCAGAATCGAAAGCAGGTTCTGCACAGGGAGAGCAATCGAGGGGTCGATCTCATTCGCAATCGACCATATGTTCAACAGTGGGTTGATCACTCGACTGGCCGAGTTCACTCCATCGCCGTGAAGGGCGAGGAGAGCTGCAATCTCCCGGTTAAGGCGTTCAATCTCTTCTGTCATGTGATTCACATCCTTCATGTGGGCAATCGCAATTTCGCGGTTGCTCAGTACTATCACGATAGGGCTCTTTCGCGGTGGCTCCACCGTTTCATGAGTATTAAGTCATTTAAGTTTGATCGTCCCAGCTAGGGAGGTTGCCTCGGAGTGCCTCTGAGTACCTTTGAGTGCTTCGTGCCAGCCGTCTACGATGTCGATGCGACAAAAAGTGTCTCTGCCTGCAGGTACGGTAAGAGTTCACAGTTCCATCGTCCGCCCGGGTAGCTCAGTGGCAGAGCAACGCACTCGTAATGCGTAGGTCAGGGGTTCAAATCCCCTCTCGGGCTCACATATTTGTGGCTCATCGGCGCTGTTCGCGGTCCTTCCCGAAGGGTTCCGGTTTCTGAGAGATATCTGTGCGATCCGGGATTTGGCCTGAGGACTGCGCCTCAGCGCCCAGTTAATACCCTTTCAAGGTTCAGATGAGCGCGTTTGCCGATACGTCTCATGGGAAAGTACAAGATGCCATTGAAGATCGCTGAGAACCCCCGTCTGCGGAGCGCTGACTCAAAGTTCATCTCTGATGTCTCGTCGTCGATCTTGAGGACGTTGATCGTGATCCGTGAATAGAAGGCACGCGTTATAGCCTCGAGTACCGCGCGCTGTGGAGGTTCGAACTCGACAATCTTGTAGGTAAATGGTCGCGTGCGCTTACGTGCGCGGATCTCAAGATCGAAGGAGCTTCCGATTCCAAGAGCAGCCGTATTTTCGTCACGCGCGCCAGCAACGCTCGGCTCCCAATCCCTCGCATAGGAGAGTGTTGTTAGGTAGGTGAACAGCTTTTCCTGGGGCAGGCCTACCTTGAGCGGTATTCGGTAGTTGGCCATTACTTGGACAACTTAGTGAGTGTTGGACAGTCAGGGATATCTTCTCGAAGCACGCGGGTGAAACACCCTGCTGGCTGCATGTTGGCCCCGCGGGCTGTTCCCTCTCTGTCTCGCTGGTGCGCATATCCGAGGGACGGACCTTGATATTTCGCGAAAGGAGCCCGGCGACTGTGTGCTCGCCATCGAAGGACCAGGTGATCCTGACATTGGCGATGAACGTGCCGGCACAGCAGAGGTGAACGAAGAATGCATCATCAAGCAGCAACCGGAGCGATCCCTCCCAGAAAAATCTCAGCTCTGACGCCTCGCCCGCGAGGTGCTTCGAACATCGAATATTTGCGCTTGGGAAAAAACAAACTGTCAATATTAAAAGTTCTTGATCCCTTTTTTCACCCCCGTAGCAACCGGCTATCGTTACCCAACTGTTAGTTCGAATCCTCGTCAAATCTGGAGTTGGGGGAGCAGAGCACCGATGTACTCAAATCTTATAAATGGCCTTTCAGCTCTGCGTAGCGTGGAGGGGATTCTTTATCTAATTGGAGGCTCTGTCCTTGGCGTGGTTTTCGGTGTTATCCCTGGACTGAGTGGTGCTGTTGTCCTCAGCATCATCCTCGCGTTCATCTATCACATCAGCCTTACCGGAACGATCATCCTCTTCCTCGCCGTACTCGCGGCGAGTTACTACAGCGCCTCGGTGACATCGATTCTGCTCAACACCCCCGCGCACCCCGAGGCATTTGCGGTTACCTTCGACGGCTTCCCGATGGCACAGCGCGGCGAGGCGGGACGCGCGCTTGGAATCTCGGCGACGGCGACCTGTATCGGTGGTCTCGTCGGCTGTGCGATTCTCGTCGGATTCATCCAGATCGTGAACTACCTTCCT
>DATLTI010000388.1:0-5000 GCA_035533675.1 Acidimicrobiales bacterium
GAGGAGATTCATGCTCGAGAGGTTGCAGGCAGAGTTGTCGAGGTGAAAATACTCACTGCATGGGTTCGAGCCATTGATCCGGCCGGTGTTCGGCGCGGTGTGCCACTTGTTGATTGTGGTGTCATATTGCAGGCCCGGGTCCGCACATTCCCATGCAGCCTCTGCAATCTCACGGAAGAGTTGACGTGCGCGCACGGTCTCAATGACCTCGCCGCCCGAACGTCCGATCAGGTCCCAGTCCCTGTCAGCCTCGACGGCCTCCATGAAAGCATCGGTCACACGCACAGAGTTGTTCGCGTTCTGGTACTGGATGGAGTGACTGTCCTTGCCATCAAGGTCCATGTCGAATCCGGCCGCAGACAGAGCGCGGGCCTTCTTCTCCTCGCGCGTCTTGCACCAGATGAACTCGCGCACATCGGGGTGATCTGCATCAAGAATGACCATCTTTGCCGCACGTCGGGTCTTGCCACCAGACTTGATCGTTCCTGCCGATGCATCTGCACCGCGCATGAAACTCACCGGGCCAGAGGCGGTCCCGCCTCCATTGAGCAGCTCCTTTGAACCGCGGATCCGTGACAGGTTGACCCCTGATCCAGAGCCTCCCTTGAAGATCGTTCCCTCTTCGACGTACCAGTTGAGGATCGACGACATCGAATCCTCGACGGCGAGGATGAAACAGGCAGAGGCCTGCTGGGGAACGCCGCGCACACCGATGTTGAACCACACAGGGGAGTTGAAGGCGGCACGCTGATGCAAGATGAGGTACTTGAGCTCGTCGTTGAACAGTCTGGCCTCGGCCTCGTCGACGAAATAGCCATCCTTGACTCCCCATGAGGTGATCGTGTCCACAACACGGTCGATCACCTGCCGGAGCGAGACCTCGCGCTCTTGATGTCCAAGACTTCCACGGAAGTACTTCTGGGCAAGGATGTTGGTCGCGTTCATGCTCCAGGTCAGCGGGACCTCGACACCGAGCTGTTCGAAGGCAACCTCTCCAGTTCGATAGTCAGAGATGCGAGAGTCGCGCCTCTCCCAGTTCACCTCGTCATAAGGATGTCGTCCCTCGGTGGTGAAGTGCCGACGTAGACCAAGTTCTGCTCGTGCTCCAACTATTGCCATTTCCTACTCCTTCTGGGTCGTACCCACAACCATCATTACCGCCGAATGTCAACGCTCCGTCAGCGAATTCGAGCTCTCTCAAATGACCCCGGACGCCGTCCCTGCCTCTACCGCACTGAGAACCGGAATTGCCCCACAAAACACAATATGTTGTGGTTGAACTTCATTTCCCTACTAGATAGGTAGCCATTACATCACTGTAGTTACGCGCGTGTCAATGAACTTTTGGTGGCGATAGATGAATGTTGTGTTACCGACATATCACGATTGCCAAGCGCACCCGGAGGGCTCTTTGTCTCGTCAATCTGGCCGGTGTATCAGACCACAGATACACACCAGAGTGGGCCAGACAGGCCCGCCACCGACAGCTCGGGACAGAATTTACGCGAACCGCCTGATCGAGCCATTCCCGAGCTCGAGGACGGGCTCTCAGAGCCCCTGGCTATCCGAGCTTGGTGAGCGCCCTGCGGATCGAGCGGATGCCCTGTGCGATGCGCTGTTCGTTCTCGATCAGCGCGAAACGGACAAAACCCTCTCCCCCGTTACCAAAGCCGACTCCAGGGGACGTGGCAACCTTTGCCTCGGCCACGAGCAGCTTCGCGAACTCGAGCGAACCGAGCTCACGGTAGGGCTCGGGAATACGTGACCAGACGAACATCGTTCCCTTTGGTTTGTCGACCTCCCAGCCAATGCGGTGCAGTCCCTCGCACAACGCATCGCGTCGACGCCGGTAGATCTCATTGACCTCAATCGGATAGTCCGACGCCTCATTCATCGCAACGGTCGCCGCGATCTGGATCGGTTGGAAGGTGCCATAGTCGAGATAGCTCTTGAGCTTGGTCAGAGCCGCAACCACCTCGGCGTTACCGACAAGAAAGGCGATACGCCAGCCAGCCATCGAGAACGATTTGGTCAGCGTGTAAAGCTCAACCGCGACATCTGTGGCACCTGGCACCTCAAGGATTGAAGGTGGCCGATAGCCGTCAAATGAGGTGTCGGAATAGGCAAAGTCATGCACGAGGACGACGTTGTGCTCGCGGGCGAACTCGACGATGCGCGTCATCGTGGCGATGTCGATGCAGGCGGTCGTCGGATTGTGCGGGAACGAGAGGATCACGACGCGCGGCTTTGGAAAGGCTGACTCCCACGCATCCATGAGGTTTGCAAAGAATGCCTCGCCGGCGTCTACCTCGTTGGCACCAAGTCCCTCAAGTTTCACCATGCGGACATCAGCACCGGCAAAGAGCGGCGCATAGATATGGATCGGATACGACGGCGAGGGAACCAGTGCGGTGTCACCGGGTCCAACGAGCACCCACATCAGGTGCGAGAGGCCCTCTTTCGCGCCAATGGTCGTAACGATCTGCGTATCGGGATCAAGGGTGACGTTGAACTTTCGCAGATAAAGATCAGCGACTGCCTGGCGAAGTTTGGGAATCCCGCGCGATGAGGAGTACCGATGATTACGCGGGTTGTGCGCTGCCTCACAGAGCTTGTCGACCGCGATCTGTGGAGAGGGAATGTCCGGGTTTCCAAAACCCAGATCGATGACATCATCACCAGCGCGCCTGGCTGCGAGTTTGAGCGCGTCCACCTGAGCAAAGACATATGGTGGAAGCCCATTTATTCGCCGAAAATCCATCTGAGAAGGTTACCGGAACAAACCTTTGCCTGTGAGAGCACTCACAAAGAGGCAGATCTAACTGATCTTGCGAGCAGCACGGGCATCGACAAGGCGGTCGATCGAGCCCGGCCAGGCGAACACCGCGTGGGTCGCGCCTGCCTGTTCGAGATCGAGAACAAGCTGTCGTGCAAGATCTGGATCATCGGGAAGATTTCCCGCCCAGGAAACCTTGCCAAGGAGTGACTCGCTTTGTATGCGCTCTGGCGTTGCGCCCCACAGATTCAGCGTCGCTCCGAGCTCGCGGGCGAGTTCGTTGGTCGCCGAGGCACCGCCGCCGATCCATACCTCGACGCCCTCTTGAATCAAGCGTCGAGCGACAAGACCAAGCTCAGCCCGTCTCGTGTTCGCGTCGTCGAACCCAAGCCCGTAGGCAAGATACTCCTCGGCGCCCTTTTTATCCGCGGTGCCAATCCCGGCGATGAAACGCCCACCGTTGATCACGTTGAGCGTAAGGATCTCGCGCACGAGCACCTCTGGATCGACAACCCCGACGCGAGCGACGAGCGTTCCGAGCGAAACCCTGTCCGCAAGCGCGCTCAGTGCGCCAAGTGCCGGGAATGCGGCGATTGCTGGCAGCTCGGGGTGAAACATCGGCCAGAAGTGGTCAAAGACAAATGCGGAATCGATCGATTGGGCTCTGACCGCGAGAAGGGCGGCCTCTGCGTCATCAAATGTCTCGCGAAACGTCGGCAAGATCGTTCCGATGCGCATTGTCATAGAGAGATGTTCTCACGCCGAAAGAGTCGATCACCGAAACAGCCGGGTTGACCGTTCGAGTTCAGGCTGAGAGCGACTCGACGCGTCTCTTGAGATCGCCGAGCGCCGCATCGACAATCAGACCCTCTGCCCGTCGTCTGACAAAACCGGGGATGGGAACGCGAAGTCCGACGCTGAGCTCATAGTGCACCGTGGTCGTCATTTCGTCGGTCCCGACAAAGCGATAGATGCCATCGAGCGCATAGGTGATATCGCCCTCGCGCTGGCTCCAGGAGAAGGCATTCGGGGCCTCTTTGAAGTCATAGACCAGAATGTAATTCGCGCCTCTGCCGAACGCTCCGACCTGAAATGCGACAGCACAGGGTCGGGCGAGGTCATCACGTTCGAGGACCACAACCTGTTGAACCTCGGGGAGCCATTCGGGATAGCGCTCAAAGTCGGACGCGACCTTGAAGCATCTCTCTGGTGAGGCATTCATCGCCATGTCAACCGCCGTACGTTCCACTGCTCACTCCCCCGACGTGGGCCTGCAAAAATTGCTCATTCTTAATGTATCGGACGCTTCGCGCACAAACCGGTGTAGCGACAAGATCGCAGCGTTGACTCAGCGCTGCTCACAACCGAGAAGCGCTGAGTCAAGTTCACGCGCGAGCTGGTCATAGTCATAGAGACGCTCAAGACGCGCCCGGCCGGCGAGACCCATCCGTTCGCGAACAGATACTTCGCGAAGCAACGTATCGAGCGCCTTTTGCGCATCGGCGACCGATCGTGGATTCATGACAACGAGTCCGGTCTCACGATTCGCAACTGCCTCGCCCGCCCCTCCACTGTTGCCCGCGATCGCCGGGATGCCAACCGCAGCTGCTTCGAGAAAGACGATGCCAAAACCCTCTTGCTCAAGGCCGAACCAACGGTTGCGACAGAGCATCGCAGCGACATCAGCACAGCCAAGCAGTGGCGCGAGATCCTCGTCGGCGACGCGTCCAACGAGACGCGCCGGCGAACCTGTCTTTTCGATCATCAGCGCGAGTCGCTTTTCATCCCGACCGGTACCGCCAATCAAAACCTCGAGGTTTTCATAGCGCGACCCAAGCGCTCCCGCTGCCTTGATCAACACGTCCATTCCCTTTCTCGGAACGAGCCTGCTGATACTCACCACGCACAACGCGTTCTCCGCTATTCCAAACCGACGTCGCGCGGTCGCGCGCTCATCTGCACGGAGTGGCTGAAAGCGCTCAATATCGACCCCGGGTGGTATTGACAGAAGTCGTGGTGTCTTTGACCCGGCGATCGCGCGGATCTCACTTGCTGGATACCTGCCCGCAACGATGACGAGCTCAGCGCGGGTGATTGCGCGCTGCATCAACTGACGAGTCACCGGAATGCGTCCAGGGATAGCCACCTCTGCACCATGTGCGACAAGCGAATAGGAACATTCGAGCGAGGGACCGATTAATCCGATCGGAAGCACCGGATCAAG
>DATLTI010000389.1:0-7659 GCA_035533675.1 Acidimicrobiales bacterium
TCCTCGTCATCCGCGCGCCAACGACCTCATGATGATGAAACGACACTCCATTTTCACCAAATGCCCGGGTCTTTGGCTTTCCGATGTCATGAAAGAGGGCGGAGAGTCGGAGCAGACGATCAGGACGCGTGCGACAGACCACCGCGATTGTGTGCGCGAGAACATCCTTGTGACGATGGATTGGGTCCTGCTCAAGTTCAAGCGCGCCTATCTCGGGGAGGAACTCTCCACCAAGTCCCGTATGCACGACAAACCACAGCGCCTTCTCCGGATTCGGTAGCACGATGATCTTGTCGAGTTCATCGCGTATGCGTTCCGCGGAGACAATTGCCAGACGATCGTGCAAAGTGGTCACCGCGTCAGTCAAGGCCGCATCAGGTTCAAGGTCATATCCGGCGTGGAACCGAGCTGCTCTGAGCATGCGCAACGGATCATCGCGGAATGATTCCATCGGATCTCGAGGTGTACGAAGCCGACTGCTGCCAAGGTCGCCGATGCCGTTAAATGGATCGATGAGCTCAAGCGAGGGGACCTTGAGCGCCATCGCATTGACCGTGAAGTCGCGTCGCGACAGATCCGTGAGGATGTCGTGGCCGAAGGCAACCTCGGGTTTTCTCGAATCCGGGTCGTAGGTTTCAGCGCGATGCGTCGTGATCTCATAACGCCTTCCACGCGAGAGAAATCCGATCGTCCCGAATCGTTTGCCCTGGGTCCAGAGCGCCTGCGCAATCGGCCGGATGATCGATTCGATCTCATCAGGGGTCGCGTCGGTCGTCATGTCAATGTCGACCCCGTCAGATTCAACGACATCATCTAATTTTGCGAGGTCGCCTCCCGGCCGTCCAGCGATCGCATCTCGGACCGTTCCGCCGACGAGATAGAGCGACCGGTTCGCCTCGACAAAGCGGGCCGCGATCTCCTTTGTTTCTTCAATCATCGGAAGGAGACGCTCAGGAATCATGCCCTAACGGTAGTAGGCGATGCCTCGGACACGGATGAGCCGGCGATGCTAGCCCCTCCTCGGCTCGCGCTTTGACTAGATAGCGATGCGTTCTTGGAGCTGTCGCGCATAGTCAACGATCCGTCCAGCCTCACCGTCGGCGCCGCGAAGCCCATCGGCACCAGCCCCACTGACTGGCTCGGTCTCGAGCGCGTTTGCACCGAGTACCGCGATGGTCGCCTGGACGCTGCGCTCAAGCGCGAGAAGGTGATATCCACCCTCAAGAAAGAAGATTCGACGTCCTGGAATCGCAAGATGCATGAGTCTTTGGGTCATCGCGGCGTAATCACCAGCTGTCAGCCCAAGATCGGTGAGTGGGTCCTCACGGTGCGCGTCGAACCCGGCTGAGACCAACATCCACGTCGGACCAAAGCGCTCGCAGGCAGGACCGATCACCTCATCGAAAGCGAGCGAATAAGCATCTCCGGTCGTTTTTGCGGGAAACGGAAGATTGATCGTGCATCCACTTCCCTCTCCCTCTCCGACCTCGACAAGAGCGCCGGAGCCCGGATAGAACGGGTACTGATGCATCGAAATGTACAGCACCTTTGGATCGGAATAAAACGCCGCCTGGGTGCCATTTCCATGATGGGCATCGATATCGACAATGGCCACTCGCTCACCCTGTTCGACAAGTGACGCTGCGGTGATCGCGACGTTGTTCAAAAGACAAAAGCCCATCGCGCGTTCAGAGAGCGAATGATGACCAGGTGGACGAAGCGCAAGGAACGCGGCACTTGCCTCGCCTGCTTGAAGCCGCGTCGCGGCATCGATTCCCGCGCCCGCGCCATGGATCGCCGCGCAATATGAGGCTGGTACCACCGCGGTGTCGGGATCGAGCTGAGCGCCACCTTCAAGACAAAACTGCTCGAGCTGGTGAAGATAGCTGTGCATATGGACGCGTTCGATCTCCGCTGGGCTTGCTGCTCTTGGCACAAAGGTGACGAGGTCCTCACCCAATCCTGCCGACTCGGCTCCTCGCACGACTGCACGCAGGCGATCCGGAGATTCGGGGTGGCCGACTCCAGCCAGATGAGAGAACGAGGCCTCATGGAGTCCAAGCAAGACCGTCACGGCCTCACGCTAGTGCGCGAACCGGCTTCATTTCCCTCATCGAAGACAACAGTAGGCTCGTGCAAATTAGCTACGAACACGCCAGCGGGGCCGTCGCGCGTCGCCCACACCGAGCCCTGCAACGATCCCTGATTGCGTCGATTGGCATTGGCGCTCTTTTGTCCGCGCTCCTCGGGTCGGGCTTTACGAAAGATGCCGGTGCGACAACCCTCAGCTCGTCGATAAACCTCACCTCGCAGAGCAACTGGGTCGGACCGCTGCAGGGGTTCAGTATCTCTTTGTCGGTTACTGCTCCGATACCAAGCAACGACCTCGTCCTTCAAGTCGCACTCTATCCACGGCTGTTAAGCCGCTACGCGTTCGAGCACTCCCCGTTCGAAAGCGCGCCAACGCAGACACTCAACAACATCGCGATCAGTCCAATAAACACCGTCGGGACGACAGTCGCTCTCGGTTCGACGATTCAATTTCGCGTGATCACTGCTAACGGTCTCTCTGGCGGACCGATATCAGCGAGACCCTTGCACATCGACTGTCTCTCGGCGACCTGTAATGGCAACTATCCATTGACGCTAACTCTGGTCAATCGAAAGACCCACCAGCAGCTGACCTCGCTCGAGACATCGCTTACCTACATCGGCCAAGTCGGTTCAACTCAACGACTAAATGTTGCCGTCGCGCTGCCGCTCGATCTTTCGAAGGTGTCGGGCACCTCCACCGCTCTCACAGGCTCTCAGGCCAACACGATCGACGAGATTTCCCGGGCGATACTTTCGTACTCCAATACGCCAATCTCGCTCCAGCTCTATGGGCGCGTACTCGCTGGTCTCGAACAGGATGCCAACTCCGGCGGTCCGGGTTCTCTCCAGGCTCGCGATGCCCTTAACGTCTTTACACGCCTTGCCAAGCGAACACGAACGGCTGAGTTTCTGCGTGAACCCTATGCACCAATCGACATCAATGCGCTTGTGCGAGGTCCCGGAACCAAAACGGCTCAGCGCGAGTATTCGGCTCAGATCAACTCATCAGCGAGCATTACTACCGCTACTTTGCACACCACCTTCAAGTCGACGCCGTATCTATCACCCGTGACACTTGATCCAGTATCAGTGCAGATCGTGCACGCGTTAGGCGCCTGTGCGTTGGCCCTTCCAACAGCGAACATCGCCATGGACAACAAGACACAGGGCGTTCAGGCACCTTTCGCCCTGACGGGCATTGGATCGTCATGCCCATCAGGTCAAGCGATCGGTGCGGCCGTCGACCCCGGACTCTCCCTCATCGTCTCGCACACATCGAACACTGCACAGCTCGCGGCGCACCAGCTACTCGCGGATCTCGCGCAGACCTATTTTGAGAATCCAAATGCAACGGCGACACGCGGCGTCATTGTTGCTCCAAGCAACTGGAACGCGAATCCCGACTTTGTCAAGACTCTGCTTGACGGACTGCGCGTCAATCCGATCCTGAAATCAGTCACCCTAAGCACGTACTTTAAAAATGCCGCGATCGGAGCAAATCAGGGACTCGCCTCGGGAACCGTTGAGAACATCAATGACATCAATGCCATCTCACGAGATGACCTCGCGCATGCCTACACGGGACTCAGCACCGTTGCGCTCCTCACCCCTATCGATCTTGCGCTCGTCACG
This sequence comes from Acidimicrobiales bacterium, assembly GCA_035533675.1. Classification (GTDB taxonomy): domain Bacteria; phylum Actinomycetota; class Acidimicrobiia; order Acidimicrobiales; family Bog-793; genus CAIVND01. The sequence continues at coordinate 3,727 of DATLTI010000389.1, forward strand.
CGACTTAACGACGCGATCTTCAATGGTGAGAGCCTTGGGCTCACCGAGCGCCAACGAACGCGATTCTTTCAGACTCCCGATCTCGCGATCACCAGCATCGCCTCTGCACTTCATCTGTCTGGCACCTCGCACGTCACCATGACCGCGTCGACCGGAAAGATTCCGATCACGATCCACTACACCGGACCGTCCCTTCCGGTTCATGTCGATCTCCGGATCAGTAGTTCGAAGATCAACTTTCCAAGGGCAGAGGCTCAACAGGTTCTTGTCCTGTCTTCGCGTGACACCAACAAGGTATTGACCGTCACCACGCGAACCTCCGGGCTCTACACCTTCGACCTTGAGCTGTTGATCCCACACCAGCAGACGGTGCTGTTTGGACCGGTGACCTTCACGATCACCTCAACCGCCGCCTCGGGTGTCGCAATTGCACTCAGCGTCGGGGCCCTGGGCGTCCTTTTCTTGTGGTGGTCTCGCTCAATTCTCCGCCACAGGCGTGAGAAAATCGCCAAAGGCGCAGCTCAAACGGGAGAGACCGGACCAACAACCACATGACACCTCCGACGTCAGGCGAGAGCGCGGGAGCTCTCTCGATAGAGCGCTCCCGACAACGTCAGCTCGGTCGCGCGACAGCCCTGTCAGCGGGTGGAACCATCGTGTCGCGCGTTTCTGGACTGCTCAGGCTGGTCGTCATTGCGTACGCGCTTGGTTCTTCGAGCCTTGCTGACGCATTCAACCTCTCAAACAACACGCCGAACATGATCCATGACCTCGTTCTCGGTGGAGTGCTCGCGGCGACATTTGTTCCGGTATTTGTCGAACGCCTCACCCACGCAACGCGAGAAGAGGCAATGGACTCGATCTCAGCGGTGCTCACCGTGGCAGGAATGATGTTGGTTATTGCAACCGTTGCCTTTATTCTCCTCGCGCCAGCCATCATCGACCTCTATACCTTTGGACTGAAAAACCTCGCCGAACGTGCCGTCGCGGTCGAACTGCTGCGGTTCTTTGCACCACAACTGCTCTTTTATGGAGCAATAAGTCTGATGACCGCAGTGCTTGCGACACAGGACCGTTTTGCTGCAGCCGGCATTGTGCCGGTGATCAACAACGTTGTCGGAATTATCGTGTTGGCGAGTTTCGCGGCGCTCGCACACACCGCAGACGCCGCCACGGCGTCATCACATCAGGGCCTCATCATGTTGCTCGGCATCGGGACCACACTCGCCGTCGGCCTGCAGGCATTCGCGCTTGTTCCTGCGCTTCGGCGCTGCGGGGTTCGACTTCGCTTTCGCTTTCACCCGGGAGATCCCGCCGTTTCGATGATCCTAAGCATGTCTGGATGGACCTTCGCCTTCGTGGTCGCAAACCAGGTTGCCGTGTTTGTCATCATGGCGCTCGCAACGCATCTTGGCGCAGTGAGTGTGTATACCTACGCATTCACCTTTTTCCAGTTTCCCTTTGCGATCGCGGCAACATCGATCATCGCTGTTGCAACCCCCCAGATCGCGCGTGCTTATACCAAAAGAGATACTGCCCTTGTCGGCGCAACATTTGGAAAGGCAGTAGCGCAGGTGTTAACGGTGATCTTGCCATCAATGGTTGGATACCTTCTCCTTGCAAGGCCCGCGATGACCCTTGTCCTCCAGCACGGAAACCTGGGGGCATCAGGCGCGCAGCTCACCGGCGCAGTGCTCATCCTGTTTGCACTCGGACTCCCGGGATTCTGTGTCTTCTTTCTCGCCACAAGGACCTTCCAGGCGATGCGCGATACAAGGACGACCTTTGCGCTTTATCTCTTTGAGAACGCTCTCAATATCGCGATTGCAATTGCGCTCTATCATCGACTCGGAGCACAGGGACTCGCGTTGTCCTACTCAATCGCGTACACCCTCAGCGCGCTCGGCGCCGTTTATCTCCTTCGTGAGCGCCTTGGCACGATCGGTGGTAGGTCGGTCGTCCGTTCCTCGGTCCGCGCGCTCGTTCTGAGCCTTCTGATGGCCGTTGTCGTGGCGCTCCTCGTTGCTGTAATCGGCACGGGAACTGGTATCTCGGGATGGCTGAGGCTTGTAGTCGCCATCACCGCAGGAATTGGCACCTATGTTTTTGGGGCAGGCGTAGCGGGAGTTCTTGGCAAAAGACGATCCCGTCAACGTCAGCTGCGGCGGCGGAGACCGGCGAAGCGCCAGACCGTCATACCAATTGCGAACTATCAACGGGGAGAGGCACGTGAGAATCGGAGTGGTAACAGACAGCTCAAGCGACTTACCTCCATCCGTCTTCGATCGAGAGGACGTCATTTCCGTGCCTCTCGACGTCCGCCTCGGAGATAACGACCCGGACTTTCTCCGCACGCTTGACGGTGACGCGTTCTGGACGCTCGTCAGCACATCCGATGATCTTCCAACAACGGCCGCTCCTTCGCCCGGCGCGTTCCGTGATGCCTTTGAGTCATTGCATAACAACGGATGCGAACAAGTAGTCTGCATCACGATCTCATCAGGCCTATCTGCAACTTTTCAATCAGCAGGCGTCGGTGCATCGATGTGTGATTTCCCTGTTGGTGTCGTCGACTCTTTGAATGCAACCATGGGTCAGGGGCTTCTTGTTCTCGACGCGCTCGACTCCAGAGACAGTGTCAACGATGCAGATGCATTGGTCGCCCATCTCAATGAGGCGCGATTGCGCATCAAGACGTTTGGCACACTTGACACACTTGACAATCTCAAGCGCGGAGGGCGCATCGGTTCGGCCCAGGCGTTCTTTGGCTCGTTGCTGTCGATCAAACCAATTGTCGAGGTCCGTAACGGAAAGGTTGAGGGAGTTGCAAAGCAGCGCACGCGCGGTCGTTCACTCGCGTATCTCGCGGAATGCGTGCGCGAAGAGGGTCCGTTCGAACGACTCGCCGTGGTCCACGCGCTGGCAAAGGACGTGATGGACTTCGTCGCTCGTTTAAAAGACATCGAAACGCGCGAGCCACTGATCATCTCCACGATGGGACCGGTCATCGGAGCACATACCGGGATCGGCACGATCGGCGTTGCCTTTGAACAACCAAAGGGGGCAATTGACTGAGGTGTCACGGCGTGCTCAAGAATTGTCTAACCTCGTCTTGTGGCACAGAATTCAGAGACCAGAGATCCAATCGCGAGTCTGAGTGATCAGCTGACAGACTGGGCCCATCAGCTCATAGATACCGTCGCCACCCGGACGATTCGGCCGCTGTTTATCAGCGTACGGGCGATCACCGTAGGTCTTTTCATCGCAACGATCGCCTTGGTCATCTTGGTCGCCGGCGGCATCGGCCTTGCAAGACTATTTGATGTCTCGGTATTTCATGGACGCGTCTGGGCCACTGACCTGCTCTTTGGCGTGGTCTTGCTGTTGGTCGGACTGCTCTTGCTGCGTCGGGTAAGCGCCAAGGGAAAGTTCGATGTCCGAAGCTGAGGCCTCTGTCCACGACGTCATCATCATAGGCTCCGGTCCTGCTGGTCTCACGGCTGCGATCTATTGCGCGCGAGCTGACCTCAACCCGCTCATGCTCGAAGGCGAGCCCTCCTCCACCTCTGACCAGCCCGGTGGGCAGCTCATGTTGACGACTGAGGTCGAGAACTTTCCCGGTTTCATCGAGGGCATCATGGGTCCGGAGCTGATGACGAACTTCCGCTCACAGGCTCAGCGATTCGGTGCACAGATCGAAACCGTCAAGGCAAGCAAGGTGGACCTCTCCGCCACTCCATTTGGAGTCTGGGTTGGAGACACTTCGACAGAGACTCCGACCTATCAAGCGAGGTCGTTGATCATTGCAACGGGAGCGCGTTCTCTCATGCTCAATGTTCCCGGTGAGGCAAAGCTCCTCGGACACGGGGTCTCGACCTGTGCGACCTGTGATGGCTTTTTCTTCCGGAACCAGCCAATCGCGGTCGTAGGCGG
>DATLTI010000390.1:0-10162 GCA_035533675.1 Acidimicrobiales bacterium
AGCTGGCGTTCGAGCCGAGGCGCGCGCGATTCCCGCAAAGGGACTCACTGGTCCTGGTTATGACGGGCATGCATTCTGGGACACAGAGATATTCATTCTCTCTGTACTGACGTACACCGCTCCTGAGGCCGTCGCCCATGCTCTTCGATGGAGATATGAGACACTGCCGTTGGCGAAAGAACGTGCCCTTCAACTCGGGCTCAAAGGGGCGGCATTCCCGTGGCGCACCATCTCAGGGGCCGAATGTTCCGCGTATTGGCCCGCGGGGACGGCTGCTTTCCACGTTGGCGCCGACATTGCAAGTGCAGTAGTTCGCTATATCGGTGCAACCGGAGATGAGGACTTTGCGCGCGGCATTGGACTCGAACTTTTGGTCGAGACGGCAAGACTGTGGCGTTCGCTTGGACACCACGACGTTCGCGGCAGATTCTGCATCGATGGAGTTACCGGTCCGGACGAATACTCAGCAATGGCAGATAACAACGTCTACACAAACCTTATGGCTCAACATAATCTCCTTTCAGCCGCAGAGTTCGCTGCAACCTACCCTGACGAATCAAAGCGACTTCACATTGACCAAGAAGAGATGGCTGGCTGGAGAGATGCAGCGAAGGCGATGCATATCCCTTATGACAATGTGCTCAAGATCCATCCACAGGCGGATGACTTCACCAATCACGAGGTATGGGACTTTGAGGCAACCACGGATGATCAGTACCCGCTGTTGTTGCATTTTCCCTACTTCAACCTCTATCGCAAGCAGGTTGTGAAGCAGGCAGATCTTGTTCTCGCAATGCAACTCTGCCCTGACGCGTTCACCCAAGAAGAAAAAGCGCGCAATTTTGTCCACTACGAGGCGCTTACGGTACGAGATTCGTCGCTTTCGGCATGCTCCCAGGCGGTGATCGCTGCCGAAGTCGGATATGTCGAACTCGCTCACCAGTATTTGGCCGAGTCCGCGCTCATCGACCTCGATGACCTCGAACACAACACTCGGGAAGGTTTGCATTTGGCTGCGTGCGCAGGAACCTGGATTGCGCTCACCGGAGGATTGGCAGGCATGCGCGAGCGCAAAGGAACCCTAAGTTTTGCGCCCCATCTACCAGAGGGCATCACCCGACTTGCGTTTACGCTGACGATGCTCAATCGACGAATACATATCGAGATCACGCCGAATGAAACCTCGTATCGGCTCGTCGACGGCGAGGATTTCAAGGTCCTCCACTACAACAAACCCTTGAAATTGACCTCAAAAAAAACGGTCTCCCGGCCGACCGAGAAACTGGCGCCTCGCGGTCATCCAACCCAACCCCGAGGACGCGAACCTCTCGCACGTCGTCGGTCGAACTGATTGATATTTCGACGGATCATTACGATGAGCACATCGATGTTGGCGACCGAGAACCAGGTGAAATAGATGCAACTCATCATTGTCCGTCACGGTGAGACCCAGTGGACCCAATCGCACCAATACACCGGTCGTACTGATCTTGCACTGACAGACCTTGGACGCCGCCAGAGCACCGCAATTGGTCCGCTTTTGAAAAGCTTGCTGCAGACCAGGACTCCATCGGTTTACTCGAGCCCTCTCAAACGAACAATCGAGACTATGGATCTTGCACTATCCGTTGACCATCAAAACATTGAGCCGCTCCTCACGGAATACGACTACGGATCCTACGAAGGTCAGACGTTTGAGCAGATCACTGCATTACGCCCCGGATGGGATATCTGGCGCGATGGATGCCCGGATGGCGAAACCACTGACGAGGTCGCATCGCGCGCCGACCGGTTTCTCAGCGAACACGTAGACACCGCGATCACACCTGTTGTTGTCTTCACCCACGGACACTTCTCGCGCATATTGACGGCTCGTGCGTTAGGGCTAAGCGGAAGTTCTGGCTCATTATTCGCGAGCTCCGTGGCCTCGGTGTCTATCGTGCAAGAGCATCACGATATCCGTTGCATCGGGCTTTGGAATGCATCAGCCGATCTCGTAGAAGCCGGAGTCGAAGGCTTCGGAGGACCTTGACAACGTCAACTTGTGCACGGCGCGCGAGAAAAGCAAGACGCTCATTAAGAAATATCCACGTGCATTCGTCGATAACCCCAGTGCCCCACCTTCAGATCCTTTCAAGCCTTCACATACCGAGAACGAGTAGATCATCCCCTGTGAAACCAAGTCTCTGTATTGGTCCGATACTGGATTTCGCACTGATAGTTTCGATCGCTTAGGAGGGTTGGGGTTGGGATTTAGCTGGACAAGCCACCAACGGTGCAGGAATATCTGCATGGTTGAGTGCTCAACGCGCTACGGCGAAGTTCGATCGTCTGTCGCTTGAGCCGACACGAAAGGTAGATGTGACCTTTGATCTCAAAGAAATAATCGTCGCCGCGGATATAGGTGGAACGCAGATGCGTGCGGCGCTGGTCCGAGGTGATGGAGAGATCCTTCTCCGCCGCGAGCTACCTACTCCGCACAATGTCAATGTTCCGAATGAGTTGACAGATCTCATCTCCTCCGTTGCGCACCAGGCGCTGATCGGCGAGCAGGCAGCGTCGCGCGTCGTCATCGGATTGCCCGGAGCGGTTGATTATCACGCTGGAAGGCTGTTATGGGCGCCTCATCTACCCGAATCATGGCCCGAGCAGCTCTCTGAGAGCCAACTTCAGGCGACGATCGGTCTGCCTGTTCAAATAGCAAATGATGCCGATGTCGCGGCCCTCGGAGAGGCGTATTTTGGGTCGGGACGTGATTTCCGGGATGTCGCCTACATCACGATTTCGACCGGGATTGGCGCTGGATTCGTCTTTGGAGGGCGGCTCCTTCGTGGCAACCGATCACTCGGCGAACTCGGACACACAGTCATCGATTGGACAGCATGGCTGGCGCACCGGCCAGCGACTCTCGAGGAACTTGCCTCGGGCACTGGATTGACGCGCATGGCTACTGAGATCGGTCTGAGCGCTCTGAGTGGCGAAAAGATCAATGAGCTTGTGCAAAGCGGAGACACCGACGCACTGCAGATCTGGGGGCGGGCGATTGCGGCCGCGGCGGTCGGGATTACCAACCTCACCATGGCGTTCTCACCTGAGGTCGTAGTGATTGGCGGAGGTCTCGGTCTCCAGCCAAATTTTTTTGCAGCGCTTCAAGAGACGTTCTCGCGTAGCGTTCCTCCCCAGATGTCACCGACCCCACTCGTGCTCGCCGCACTCGGTGACAATGCTGGCCTCATCGGCACGACTCGTTGGACAGCTTCGAACGACTGGGGCGATCTCAAGCAAATCCGTCAAAAGAGATAGATCCAACGCAGCGCGCGGGCGAACCGGTACCTGTCTTCGGTGGAGATAATCCGATACGGTGCTAGGCTTTGCCTCTCCTTCGGCAGTGAGGGTTTAGGGAACGGTAGGTGACGCTCCAGCTTGAGGAACGACCCTGTTTCACATCTCTCAGTGCCCGTCGCTCACGCACTCCGGGTGACGCGAGTCCAGCCGCACTCACCGCAGGGTAAACCTGCCAGTCTGAATTTTCAATGGCCAATCACTCCGAGCTGGGCGCGAAATGCCAAAACTCCAGGTATCTGGTGGGATCCTTCTCGCCAGCCAGGAGAGCCACTCTCCTCTGCCGTCTCACAATCATTCTGTGCCACCATCGCTGATCTCGGAATAATCCCCCGACCCAGAATCAGTGGCAATGCAAACGTGAATACAACTTTTTTCGACAAAGTCATTGCCGCCTGGAGCGCTCTCTGGAGCACCGAGAGCACGGTCGGCGAGGGATCCTCTTCGCCTTTACGACACAACGCGCCGAGTCTGGACTGCGAAATCCAAACATGATGACCATACGCGACCGCCATGAGTTGACGTCGGTGCCTTCTTTTCGTGCAGATCGAAAACTGCGCATTGGGGTGATCGCGCCTCCGATGCTCTCCGTTCCCCCTCTCGGCTATGGCGGTATCGAGCGAGTCGTCGCACTGCTCGTCGACGGCCTAGTAGAGAGTGGGCACGATGTGACGCTGTTTGCGGCGCCATCTTCGTTGACGAGCGCACATCTCATCTCGACAGTTCTCATGCCTAGCGCGCTCGGTGACCCCGCCTCGCTCGCCGACGAACTCTGCCACAACGCCGCAGCTTTTCGTGAGGCAGGCGATTTTGACATCATCCATGACCACACCGGGACCGGAGCAGCCTTCGGTGCAATGGTCAACGATGGCGCGGCCGTCATTCATACACTTCACGGTCCGTGGACGCCCTACAGTCGACGGCTCTTCGAGCTCGTCGGTGATCGGGTGCATCTCGTAGCAGTCAGTCACGCGCAGCAGCTCGCAAACACTGCCGTTCACTACGCGGGCGTTGTCTATAACGGTGTCGACCTTCAATCTCACCCATTTGAGCCCAACAAAGAGGACTTCTTGATCTTTCTCGGTCGAATCAGCGCTGAAAAGCGCCCCGAGATCGCGATCGAAGTAGCGCGCGCCGCAGAGCTGCCTCTCGTGATGTGCATCAAAGTAACCGAGCCAGGTGAGCGCGCCTATTTCGATGAGATGATTGCCCCCCGCCTCGGCAGCGACATCACCGTACTTGAAGAGCCCTCGCATGCGATCAAGGTTGACCTGCTTGGCCGGGCTCGGGCGTTGATCTTTCCCATTGATTGGCCCGAACCCTTTGGACTTGTCATGACCGAGGCGATGGCCTGTGGCACTCCGGTCATAGCGAGTCCTCTTGGCGCAGCGCCAGAGATTGTTCGTGACGGTGTCACAGGATTTCTCTGCGCGACTACGAGCCAGATGGTTGACGCAGTCCACGCCTCAAAAAACCTGAAAGCACAGGAGTGTCGAGACCGTGCCGAACGGTACTTTTCCAGTCAGGCGATGGTGGCACGTTATGAACGCGTTTATCGCGAGGTGCTCTCGGGCATTGCTGTTTCCGCTGAACCGACAGTCATCAAGAAACGTCTGGACCCGAATCGACACAGTCGAACCGCCCGGCGAGTGGGAATCTGAGATGAGCGATCCATGTTTCTTATCAGCGAAGCATCGGCCGAGGACAAAAACATCCTCCAGGTGGCTCACATGACCAATCAGATCGCGTTGTCGCGACCGCAGTTGGGCAGAGAACATCAAATCCAAAACGACTACGGATGTCCTGCATCGATACCACAACCTCCGAATCGCCGCGCCCGTCTGAAGGAGAAAAAATGACACGCCACATTCGCACCGCGGTGATACCTGCTGGCGGCAGAGGCACCCGTATGATGCCAGCGTCAAATGCGATTCCCAAGGAACTCTTTCCAGTGGGTCGCAAACCAGCGATCCAATGGGCGATCAATGAGGCACTCGACGCGGGAATCGAACAGATTCTCGTCGTTTCGAGCTCCCGCAAACCATCAATCGCTGCCTATTTCTTTGGCGACAGACAGACAGACACCGTCTTCAGCCGCGCAAATTGGCGTCGTCGAAACATTCTGCCAAACAGTCAAGTCAGAATTATCAATCAGCCGACTGCGAGAGGGCTTGGAGACGCGGTACACATTGCGCATCTGGCACTTGGTTCCGAACCATTTGCACTCTTGCTGCCAGACGAGATCCTCCTCGGGGGTTCGCGCCTTTTGCGCGTAATGCTCGATGACTACGAGCGCACCGGTGACTCCGGCGTGAGCCTTTTACAGGTCGATCCGTCAGAGATTGGATCGTACGGCTGCGCAGCAGTAGGCCCAAGTGCATATGGCGACGAACGCCTGCGCGTCAGCGCGTGCATTGAGAAACCTGATCCCTCTACGGCACCCTCGTGTTTTGCACTTTCGGGACGTTACGTCCTTGGTTCCGATGTCCTTGACCTCATTGGCGAGGTCAAACCGGACGGGCGCGGAGAGGTCCAGCTCACCTCCGCGCTCAACCGGGCCGCGTCGACCTTCGGCCTTGCCGGGTTCGTGGTGCGAGAGGAAGATGGTCGGGTTGATGTAGGAAACTGGCAAGGATGGCAGGAGGCAAACGTTCGGTGTTTCTCGAAGGGCGTAACCATCTGTATGCCTTCAGCGGCAAGAAATCTTCGTAACTCACGAGTGAAGACAATCGGTGAACCAGCCAAAACGACACTTGCCACCGAAGGAGTGCCCTCGCCTGTGCAGTCGCTGAGACAGGACCTAAACGGAAACTTAGGAGTAGCGGGCTGAGTATTTTTTCTGTGCATTGCGAAAGCTTTGTCTGATAAAGACAAGAGCTGACTGCCTGTCCGAGGGAGTTGCGTAGTTCTATTCGAAATGCCGCAGTTTAAGGTGTGTGCAACGTCGTCCCATGGAAAAAAGGAAGAGGGAAGTCGTGGAGATTTCTGTCGGGCCACCGGTTGTATCGACGCACTTTGACGACGAAATCGTTGTGAGTGAACTTTCCGCTGAAATGTCAAGCACCAAAGAACAGGGATATTTCGCAGACGATACCCGACTCGTTTCGGGTTACCGACTCAAGCTCGGCGGAGGACGGGCAATCCTTCTCAATGGAACGGCGGTCGATCATCATTCGGCACGCTTTGAGTTCACGAATGCTGAGGTCGATGGATGTGACGGCGGGCGGATACCTGAACACTGCCTCCATCTCCGTCTTGATCGCAGTATCGGTCCAGGAATTCACGAGGACTACGACCTCACGAACCAGAGTCGTTCGGCGATCATTGTCGATCTTGAGGTGAGTATTGAGTCTGACTTTGCAGACCTCTTCGATGTCAAGGCTCACCGGCGAATTCGCCGAGGCTCCATCCGTAGTCTATGGAATCAAGAGGAACGTCGGCTTACCACGACGTATACCAACAAGACGTTCGAAAGGTCACTCGTTATTGAGATCATCAACAACGACTCTCCTCCGGAATTCGCCAACGGTGGAATACGTTTCCAAATTGCACTTGCGCCATCTGCTACGTGGCACTGCTGCCTTTGGTGGATGCCAGTCGTCGATGGCCGAGAACGTCGAGTAACTCGACCGTGTCATAGCCTGGTCGACTCGATCTCGGAGACCGAGACCATCGTAAAGCAATGGATCGGCCAGGCAACAAACATTGGCACCTCAAACGTCGACGTGACCATCGCGCTCCATCAGGCAGTCGATGACCTCGCGGGTCTTCGCCTCTATCGTCATGACGAGCTCGCTGCATTCGGCAAAAAAAAACAGGATCTCGAGGCTTGGGTCCCCGCAGCGGGTGTCCCTTGGTTTGTCAGTCTCTTCGGTCGCGACGCGCTGATTGTTTCGATGCAGACGCTCGCGCTGTCACCCCGGCTCGCGCTCGGAAGTCTGCGAGCTCTGGCCAAGCTCCAAGCCGACTCCTATGACGACCGACGAGACATGCAGCCGGGCAAGATCGAACACGAGGTACGCCACGGGGAACTTGCCGCGCTCAATCTCACGCCGCATACCCCGTACTACGGCGCTCACGAGACGACTGCGCTCTTTGTGCTCGTGGCGGCGCGATCTTGGCGCTGGCACGGGGACCGTCGCGCGCTTGAAAGTATTCGACCTCATGTCGAACGAGCGCTTTCTTGGATTGACGTCGATGGCGACATGGACGGTGATGGGCTTCAGGAGTATCAGGCACGTACGGAGGAAGGCTATCGCGATCAGGGATGGAAGGACTCTGGCGACGCAATTGTCATGAGCGATGGCTCTCACGCCAAACTTCCGGTCGCGCTCTGCGAACATCAGGGATATGTCGTCGCCGCGAAACGGGAATGGGCCGAAGTCGTTGAGAGTGCCTTTGGAGAACGTTCGCAGGCAAGAAAGTTACGCGCTGAGGCAAATCGACTCGCCGACCAGATTGAGCAACAATTTTGGTGGGAGTCCGAGGGTACGTACTATCTCGGCCTTGACGGAGACAAACGCCCCATCGATTCGGTGTCTTCGAACCCTGGCCATCTTCTCTGGCTCGAAGTCGTCGATCCCGAACGGGCCACACGAGTTGCCAAGCGCCTGATGAAAAAGGATATGTGGAGTGGCTGGGGCATCCGAACCCTGTCGGCCGACCACGTCGCCTACAACCCGCTCTCCTACCAGCGTGGCTCGGTCTGGCCACACGACAGTGCGATCGCCGCGGCTGGGTTTCAGGCCTATGGACATAACGCCGAGGCAACCAAAGTGGCCCGCGGCATCTTCGATGCGGCTTCTAGGTTCGCTGCACAACGCCTGCCCGAGCTTTTCGCCGGCTTTGACCGCGATCGCGGCTCATTTCCCGTTCAATGTCTCGGTGCAAACGTTCCCCAGGCCTGGTCAAGTGGAGCGATCATCCACCTTGTCTCGACCTTCCTCGGGATCGACCCGAATGCCCAATATGGCACCGTTCGCCTCCAGCCGAATCTTCCGGAATGGATGTCCGAGGTGACGATGAGCCAGCTTCGAGTCGGTGAGTCATCTCTTGACCTCCGCTTTACGAAGGGACACGACGGCAGAGATGAGGTAGAGGTGCTTTCGAATAAAGACGGACTAACGCTAGAGATCGTCAATGGAGCCTGAAAACTCATGAGGCGACAAATCTGCAGGTCTCACTGTGCATCTGACTATCTCGTCAGTTTTTCACGTGCACATCACGAGATAGTGAGGTTCGCCCGTGGACGTGACGAGAGTATCGTCGCAATGGGCCCAATGACGCAGACTCTACAAAGAGTGGCAAGGAGCAGATCATCGATCTTGACCTTCTGTCGATAAATACCATTCGTGGTCTGTGCATGGACATGGTCGAACGCGCCGACTCTGGCCATCCCGGAACGCCGATGGACATCGCTCCAGTTGCTTACACGCTCTGGCAGCGTTATCTTCGCTTTGACCCTCAAGATCCGATCTGGCCAAATCGAGATCGCTTTGTCCTGTCCGAGGGTCACGCGTCCACACTGTTGTGGACGCTGCTCCATCTCAGCGGCGTCTCCGCAGTCGAGCCCGACTACGAAATACTTGGCGGACCCGCAGTCAGTATCGACGACTTGAAGTCATTTCGTGAACTTGGCTCACGATGCCCCGGACACCCTGAATACCGCTGGACAAGTGGTGTCGAGGCAACCACCGGGCCACTTGGCCAAGGGGTTGCCACATCGGTAGGCATGGCGATTGCGGGAAGATGGCTTGCGGCGCGCTTCAATCGTCCCAACTTCACCATGTTTGACTTTGACGTCTACGCGCTCGCGGGTGACGGATGCATGATGGAGGGTGTTTCCTCCGAGGCGGCCTCATTTGCTGCGCATCAACAACTCGCAAATCTCTGTTGGATCTACGACTGCAACCGCGTAACCATAGAGGGCCATATCGATCTCACCTTCACTGAAGACGTCGCGGCGCGTTTCCTCGCTTACGGTTGGAACGTCATTACGGTCGCCGACGCGAATGACATCGATCTCATCGATCGCGCGTTCCACAGCTTCAAAACCGAGTACAGCCGCCCAACGCTGATCCTTGTCCACAGCCACATCGGATATGGCTCGCCGGTTGAGGATTCGCCAAAGGCCCATGGCGAGCCCTTTGGTGCTGAAGGTGTACGAGCGACGAAACGCTTCTTCGGGATGCCAGAGGACCAGGAGTTCTATATTCCTGACAGCGTCTATGCAACTTTCAAGAAGGGTGTTGGAGGCCGCGGTTTTACGGCGCGTTCCGAATGGGAAGACATGTTCGCGCGTTATCAAGACCGCTACCCCGACCTCGCACGAGAGCTCGACCAGATACAGAGGCGAGAACTACCAGAAAACTGGGTTCGTGCACTTCCAACATTTCCGGCAGATCCGACCGGTCTTGCCAGCAGAGTCTCCTCCGGCCAGGTTCTCAATGCGCTCGCTGAAGTTGTGCCATGGATACTCGGTGGCGCTGCGGATCTCGCTCCCTCGACAATGACGCGCCTTGTCTTTGCAGGAGCCGACGACATTTCATCTCGTGCGCCCGGTGGGCGGAACCTCCATTTCGGTATCCGCGAACACGCCTCTGCTGCGATAGCGAACGGGATCTCACTCACCAAGGTTCGACCCTTTTGGTCCACCTTCTTCATCTTCTCGGACTACGCTCGGCCAGCGATCCGCCTCTCGGCACTGATGGAGATTCCGGTAATCCACATCTTCACGCATGACTCCATCGGAGTGGGTCAAGATGGTCCGACTCATCAGCCGGTCGAACAGCTCGCATCCCTTCGAGCCATGCCTGGACTG
>DATLTI010000391.1:0-9713 GCA_035533675.1 Acidimicrobiales bacterium
CGCGTGGAACGGTGTCGCGTGGAACGGTGTCGCGTGGAACGGTGTCGCGTGGAACGGTGTCGCGTGGAACGGTGTCGCGTGGAACGGTGTCGCGTGGAACGGTGTCGCGTGGAACGGTGTCGCGTGGAACTCTGATGCATATAACTAGACCCCTTTGGGATCTTTGCCGTAGTGTCTGAACAAAAATCAGGACTGCCCCCACGGGCGCATTTAATCGTAATTCTGACGATTGCATTGAGCGCGGCCGTGGCGACTCTCTTCTGCATTCACTACGCGCATCGTGGTATCGGTTCGCTGTGGTTCTTGGCAGTCTTTACCGTCTTCATCCTTGCAAGTTGGCTCTGGCCAATTGTGATGTATCAAGGCGAGTCATCCCAGGCACATCATCTCGACGAAGGAATCTTCGTCATATTGGCGCTGACAATGACTCCGATCAGTGTCTTAATTGCCTTCGGCGTTGCAACCGTGCTGGCCCAGGCGATCCGACATCGCCCTTTCGTAAAATCAAGTTTCAACGTTGCTCAGATACTGCTCGCCGCAACTGCCGGAGTTGGGGTCATACATCTCGTCGACCCGCCTTCACGGCATTTGACCCTCGGACAACTCGGTGTCGGCATCCTTGGTGCACTTGTTTATTTCCTCGTGAACTCGATGGCTGTTGCCTCAGTCCTCGCGGCAATTGGAGCTGTGCAACTCCGCGAATCGCTCATCGATGGATTGGAGATCCGAGCGCTGCTTGTAACCGCCTCAGTAGCTCTAGGACTTGTGTGCGCGCTTGCAGTCAGCTCGTATTCGATGGCGGCAATCTTTTGTGCGTTCCCGTTCTGGGCATTCCGTCAGACACTTGCTGGTCACTTCCGCGCACGACATGACCGAACTCGATTACGTGGCCTGTTTGATGCAACCCTCGACGTGAACCGGACAATGGGAGAACAAGATGTGATCGCCTCTTTGACGACCGCCGCCTCTGATCTATTGCGTTCACCTGAAGTCCGAGTCATCGATCACCAAGCAAACGACGACGAGATGGCGGCCGAGATGGCGGTGCAGGGCAAGTCACGCTGGCTTGTCATAAGCGGACGAAGTCGCGCGGAGCCATTTGACGATGCGGACCGCGCTTTGCTCAACGCGCTCGCTGCCGTCGGTTCCGTTGCGCTTGAGAATGCATCGCTTTATCATGAGCGACAGAATCAACAGGAGAATCTTGCGGCACTTACCTCCTCACTTGGCGAAGGAGTCTGCGCCTTTGATGGCAATGGTCACGTAACATTTCTCAACCCCGCATCAGCAGACCTGCTCGGTCTCAACGCTGAAGAGGTGCTGCGACATGGTGAGATGGTCCCCGCCGAACTCCAGCTTCTTTGGAACGCCGCACGCGAATCGATAGAGCTCGGCGCCACGGTCAAGAGCCAGCGCGGGGTGTCATTCAAGCGCAGTGGTGGAGATGAGTTTCATGTCGAATACACCTGCTCCCCGATTCGCTCAACCGAAGGAGTCAGCGGAGTCGTAATTGCCTTTCGTGACATTTCAGAGAACATCGCATTCGAAAAACAACTTGCATTTCAGGCGTTCCATGATTCACTTACCGGGCTACCAAACCGGCGTCTCTTTCTCGACCGGCTCCAGCATGCTCTTGATCGACGCGGTCGAGAGGGTGAGGTACACGCTCTATTATTTATCGATATCGACCGCTTCAAACTAGCGAATGACAGCCTCGGTCACCAAGCAGGTGACCAGGTCCTCATCTCTCTCGCGAGCTATCTCCGGCAAGTTGTCCGCGAAGGTGACACTCTCGCCCGCTTTGGTGGTGATGAGTTCACTCTTTTGCTTGAAGACATCGGCACCACCGAGGACGCAATAGAAGTTGCTCGCGCCGTGCTTGATCTTGTCAGGACGCCGATTCCGGTGGCGAACGATAAGACCGTGATCGCAAGCGTCAGCATCGGAATTGCGATCGCTCACCACGGAATGGCCTCAGATGATGTTCTCCACGACGCAGACGTTGCGATGTACGAAGCAAAGCACCGTGGCTCAGGACAATTCGCCGTTTACAACTCGGCCGAAATGCACTCACGTTCAGCGGATCAGATCGATCTCGATGTTCAGCTCCGCCTCGCACTTGAGCGCGATGAGCTCACCGTCTATTACCAGCCGCTGTTCAGCACTCAGGGCGAAGGGATCGTCGGGGCAGAGGCCCTTGTTCGGTGGAATCACCCAGAGCGCGGTCTTTTGCTCCCATCACATTTCATCCGTCTTGCAGAAGACACCGGCCTGATATTCCAGCTCGGCCGCAAAGTCCTTGAAGAGGCCTCAAAGCAGGCAATGATCTGGTCAGACTCACTTGGCACACCATTCAACATCGCAGTAAATCTTTCCGCACGCCAGTTCCAGGCAGATGATCTCGCCAACGAGATCCAAAGCGTGCTCACCATGAGCGGAATTGCTCCAAGTCAGCTGTGTCTCGAGATCACTGAGAGCCTTGCGCACTTTGATATCGAGCGTTCGATCTCAATTCTCACGCATCTGAAGTCGATCGGCGTCGCTCTCGCAATTGATGATTTCGGTATCGGTTATTCGTCGCTTAACTACCTCAAGCGATTCCCGGTCGACATGGTGAAGATCGATGGATCATTCATTCAAGATCTCGGCGAATCAGTCATGGATACCGCGATTGTCGCTGCCGTCGTCGAACTGGCGCGCATCACGGGAATGACCGCTGTTGCTGAAGGCGTTGAGACAAAGGACCAGCTCGAACGTCTCATGCAGATGGGCTGCCCCTATGTCCAGGGATACTTTCTTGCGCGTCCAATGCCCGCAGATGATCTCTCTGAACTCCTCCTTTCAAATACCCGGCATCCAGATCCGTTCCTGCTCGAATTTGTGGGAAATCTTCAGGTCAAAGATGCATCAAGCGCCTAGCGATAGTTGACTGCTCCCCTTCCTGAAGGAAGGAGATTCTGGGACCTAGGCTGCCACGAACTCCGCAGAGCTCGTGGTCTTACTACCGTCATCATGATCCCGAAACACTTCAACCAACATGACCATTGACGAGAGCCCAACACGAGCGACCTTTCGCGTCCACGCGTGAGGGTTCCCCATTCACCTCACGAACAAACCGACCTACTTCAACATCTCGCGACTGCCAGAAACTCCCTTAGATCCTCCGCTAGGTAGATCGACTTGATAAGGATCCTCACCTGCCATCGCGACCTTGCGTAAATCGTGACTCAATCGCATCGAACAGAACTTTGGCCCACACATCGAACAAAAATGAGCAGCCTTTGCCGGCTCCGCAGGCAAAGTTTCATCGTGATACGACCGCGCCGTCTCGGGGTCGATCGCGAGGCTGAACTGGTCTTCCCATCGAAAATCAAAACGCGCCATCGAAAGAGCATCATCGCGTCGCTGGGCATCAGGATGACCCTTCGCAAGATCTGCAGCATGTGCGGCGATCTTGTATGCAATCATTCCCTGTTTGACATCCTCCCGATTTGGGAGTCCAAGGTGTTCCTTCGGCGTGACGTAGCAGAGCATTGCGGTCCCGTGCATCCCAATAATCGCCGCACCTATCGCGGAGGTGATGTGGTCATAGCCTGGGGCAATATGCGTGGTGAGCGGACCTAACGTGTAGAAGGGAGCCTCGTGACATATGACGCGCTGGCGTTCAACGTTCTCTTGAATTTTGTTCATAGGAACGTGCCCAGGACCCTCAATCATGACCTGTACATCATGCTGCCACGCAATTTTTGTGAGATCGCCGAGCGTCGCTAACTCTGCAAACTGGGCTGTATCATTTGCGTCTGCAATAGACCCTGGTCGTAAACCATCTCCAAGTGATATAGCCACGTCATAGACAGCCAGAATCCTACAGATATCTTCAAACCTTTCAAAGAGAAAATTCTCCTCATGGTGTGCGAGGCACCATGAGGCCATAATCGCTCCACCACGACTCACGATTCCAGTAACGCGATTCATCGTGAGTGGCACATAACCCCACAGAACCCCCGCGTGAATAGTGAAATAGTCAACGCCTTGTTCTGCCTGTTCAACGAGCGTCTCGCGATACAACTCCCATGTCAGATCAGCCGGCACTCCCTTGACCTTCTCAAGAGCCTGATAAATCGGAACCGTACCAATTGGCACCGGAGAATTGCGCAATATCCACTCCCTCGTTTCATGGATATCAGGACCGGTTGAAAGGTCCATGACGGTATCGGCACCCCACTTGATTGCCCAGTCGAGCTTTTCGACCTCCTCAGCAACCGACGATGTCACGACTGAGTTTCCGATATTCGCGTTGACCTTTACAAGAAAATTCCGACCAATAATCATCGGTTCAGATTCTGGGTGATTTACGTTCACTGGGAGGATTGCGCGACCGGCCGCAATCTCGGATCGAACAAATTCGGGATCAACGCCCTCGCGAATAGCGACAAATTCCATCTCGGCAGTGACCTCGCCACGGCGGGCGTAGTGCAACTGTGTCACCGTTTTGTCTTTAAGCGCGCGCATTGGTGCACACGCGGGAAAACCTTTCACATGGTTACGATCTTGTTCGAAAGCCATGGGAGCATCGATCTCCGCGACGTCGCCGCGCGAATTGTGTTGAGCCCCCTCGTAAATCTCGACATCTTCTCGTTCAAGTATCCAAGGGGTGCGCAACCGACGAATTCCGAGCGACGGATCACCCCCAGGTCCGCTCGTATCGTAGAGAAAGACCGGCTCGTGTTTTGGCGCGCCGGCCTCCGGGTCAAAAGCACCGAGAGTAACTTTGGAAAACGGCACTTGGATATCAGATCTGGTTCCACCTATAAAAATCTTGGAACGCGCGATATTTTGCATATAGATCTCCCTCCGCCGGCATTATCCGGTTCAGGTTTAACGGTCGGCGCCAATGACGCCCTCTCAGCCCACCATGAGCTCCCGTGCATAAACACCATATACACACCTTCGACTCAAATTCACAACTACTTCGAATATTTGTGAGAATTCTCGGATGGAGCATCACTAATGCCCCTTCATGTTCTGAGAGCGCCGTTGGAGATCCGGTCAACTCATTCTTTACGAGGCGTCATCGTTCGCGGCTACAGAGGTGACTCAAACAACGCGCCACAGTGCCCTTGTCGATGCAAACGATTCGATAATTTCAACCGCGTCGCGCCCATTTTCTGCGATCGCAATAACGCCTCGCAACGTCGCGCCTCCGAGGTCCGTTATTGCAAGACCTCCGATGACAATGGGGACCATCTGATCTTTTTTGCATACCGCGTCAACCACGCCCTGCGCGCTATCAAACAGCTCCAGGCGAGTAATGCCGGCACCGATTCTCGGGCTATCGACACTCGTCCGCGTCGTCAGACATCTCGCGCGCCGAATGCCGATCGAGGAGTGCTAGAGCTCATGGACCGCCAAACGGCTCGACGAGCGGCTCGGACCCAACGGGCTCAAGCGGTACCTTCGGCACGGCGCGACCTCGTTCGACATGATGAGCGGACAAGAGGTAAGTTCTTGATTCTTGTGCCGAGCGCGGCATGAATTGAAGGACGAGTACCAGTTCCTATGTATCAACGCCGGAGGCAATATTGTCCCCCGAGCCCATTGAGAAGAGTTGACCATGACTGAAACTCGAAGGATTATCATCATTGGGGCGAGTCTTGCTGGGGCAAAGGCAGCCGAGACGCTGCGCGCAGAGGGCTTCGAGGGCGAGGTCGTCCTTATCGGGGAGGAACCCGTGCGCCCTTATGAACGCCCACCTCTGTCAAAAGACTACCTCCAGGGCAAGATCGAGATGGAGAAAGTTTTCGTGCACGAGGAGAACTTCTATGCCGATCATGACATCGATATGCGCCTTTCGAGTTCAGTCAAAACCCTCGATGCCAAAAGCAAGGAGATCGTCCTCGCCTCTGGTGAACATCTCGTTTATGACGCCCTGCTCATTGCCACGGGGTCCGCACCTCGGCGCATCACCGTGCCCGGGGCCGACCTGAACGGTGTGTTTTACCTCCGGACTCTGGCCGACTCCGACCGGCTGCGCACGGCCATTACAAAAGCAAACCGCGTTATCGTTATCGGGGCAGGATGGATCGGCTGCGAAGTGGCAGCGTCTGCTCGCCAGCTCGGCGCCGAGGTGGCAATGATCGAAGTCGGCGATCTCCCCCTCGAGAGCGTTCTCGGACCAGAGCTCGGTCGGTTCTACCGAGATGTCCATGCTGAACACGGTGTCGAGCTGCATTTCGGGGTGGGTGTCGAGTCCATCCGTGGCGGCGACACCGCCGAGGAGGTTCGTCTCGCTGACGGTACGTCGGTCAAAGGCGACGTCATCGTGGTTGGGATCGGCGTCACTCCGCGTATCGAGCTCGCCGAGTCCGCCGGTCTCACACAAGACAACGGCATCGTCACTGATCAGTACCTGGCGACGAGCTCCCACGGTGTCTACGCGGCAGGTGACGTAGCAAGCGCCTGGCATCCCATTTTCGACCGCCGCATCCGCCTCGAGCACTGGTCTTCCGCGCTCAATCAGGGTCCCGTTGTGGCAAAGAACATGCTCGGAACCCCCACGCCTTATGAGCGGATCCCGTACTTCTTCTCAGACCAATACGACATCGGTATGGAGTATGCAGGGTTCGCCATGAACTGGGATGAGGTTGTATTCCGTGGCGATCCAAACAGTCGCGAGTTCATTGCTTTCTGGATGAAAGACGGACGGCTTGTCGCCGGAATGAACGTCAACGTCTGGGACGTCTCGAAGACGATCGCAGCGATCGTCGCCGCGAAACGACCCGTAGATCGTGCGGCGCTCATCGACCCTGCGATCGATCTCGCAAGCCTCCTCGAATGATCAGACGGGGCCGGGAAATAGCGCGATTGGATGCGACGCCGCGCTGAGCTCCGGAAATAGTCAAACGAAGGGATCATTATGTCCCAAGGGTCAAAAGAACGGGTCGATGACAGGACTCGATCGGCTCCAATGATGGTGGGTTCCGTGCAACTTCGATGATCCGCGCGATCTCTGGCTTTCATCAAGACGACGAGGTGGTGACGGTCGCCAGCGTCGACCATCGGCACGTCAATTGGGTACGCTATTTGCAATCTTGAATAACCTCGCCTTCATCGTCGGGCTCGCCACCGTCATCGTGACGGTTACCGGAGTACTCTTCGTCTTCGTCCTGCCCCGCCAGCCCTCGGGCATCGAGCGGGTAGCACTCTTCGTGAGTCGATCAGTCCGGTTGTTCTTCGTTGCGCTCTCGCGCATGGCAACAACGTACGAGCGAAAGGACGCAATCCTCGCACGCACCGCTCCGGTGGCACTTCTCGCGCAGCTGTTGTACTGGGCGGGTTCACTCGTCATCGGATTCGACCTCATGCTGATGCCGACCACGCACTCGTTTTCACAGGGGCTGGTTCAGGCACTGACTGCCATCTTCACCGTTGGGACCGTACACGTCGGTGGTCATGCCAATACCGCCATCGATGTCTCCGCCGGTGCGGTCTGGGTCATCTGCGTCGCCCTACAGATCGGGTACCTCCCGACTCTTTACAACGCTTACGGCCGTCGCGAGGGGCTGGTAGCTCTGCTCGAAAGCAGAGCCGGGGCTCCGGCGTGGGGACCGGAGCTCTTGGCGCGTCACCAACTCGTCGGCATCATCGACACCCTCCCCGACCTCTACAAGGAGTGGGAAATATGGTCTGCGGATGTTGCCGAGAGCCACAGCACCTACCCAATCTTGTTGCTCTTTCGTTCGCCCGACCCGTGGCTCTCGTGGCTCATTGGTCTAATCGCCGTACTCGACGCTGCCGCGATGCAGATGGCACTCTGCCCTTCGTCGGCGCCGTCCCAGGCGCGTCTCTGCCTTCGCATGGGCTTCACACTGACCAACCGAATCGCAGCATCGCTTGGTTGGGAGATCGATCTTGATCCCAAGCCCGACAAACCGATCCAACTCCAATTTCAAGAGTTCCAGGACGCCGTGGACATGCTTGCTGAGAGTGGATTCCCGATGGAACGCTCCGCCAGAGATGCATGGCCAGACTTTCACGGATGGCGGGTCAACTACGAGGACGCCGCCTATCACCTCGCCGACCGACTCACCGCTCCCCCGGCACCTTGGTCGGGGACGCGACGCCACCTACGCAGTGGGATCGTCAAGCCGCACCGACCGCCCCAACGCAAACCCGGAGGCGATCCCAACATCACGTACCAACGACCCCTCGTGATCAACACCCCGCATCGCCGGCGACCCAGCCGGAGGCGCCGCAGCTAACGGTCTAGCTTTTGGACCCAATTCAACCGAGTCGCAGGCCACGTCATACGTAGGCGCCTCTTTTCTGCCTCATCGTCTCCTCGACGCGGCCACTCCAAAACAGGCGAGGAGATCTCCTTCGCAACAGAGTGCGATGACAATTCCCACGGTGTTGCGGATATCTCTTTCGAGACGCATACCCACTTGGAAATCCGGGTGCAGCTATCGATGAATCCTGAACAGCGGTTGATCCGCGTCGCTACCGGCGGAGGCCTTCGTCACGCAAGCGAAACTTCAAGGGTGACCTCCGGCACGCCCGCCAGGGCCCTGCTCACAGGGCAACCCGACTTCGCGGCTTCGGCGTAGCTCGCAAACGCGGCGAAGTCGAGACCGGGGACCTTTCCAACAGTCACCAACGCGATCTTGGTGATCGTGGGAGCCCCGTCGATGAGACGCAGGGTGACGGTCGCGTCCGTATGTATCGAGTCCGCCGGATGGCCTGACTCGGCGAGGGCGTTGGCGAGCGCCATCGAGAGGCACGAGGCATGAGCCGCGGCGATCAACTGCTCGGGGTTCGATCCCGGGCCATCTTCAAAGCGCGACTTGTACGTGTACCCGCCACTGAGGGTATCTCCAGCGGTGAACGTGCCAGTACCTGTTTGCAGGTCGCCTTTCCATTCCGCACTTGCCTTTGCCGGCATAACCGCCTCCTCCTCTATCCACGTTGGCCAATCACTTTGGAACCGTCACGCTCTTGTATCACCGGCACCCTCTCAAAGGCGCACGGATCGAAGCCGCCGCCAAAGCTACGGGGCGTCGTGATGAGCGCGTGTGCCCGGGCCAGCGACTCCTACCTCACCGACAGGCAGAAGGCACATCCGGGAGCCAGCTCGGGCCCTTCCTCGAGCCAGCTCGGGTTTTTGGAAATCGAGCATCCGATTCACCGCGCCACCGACAGAGGGCTAGGATCACCTGTTTTCCCGTCGTACAGATGCAGTACGTCGCGTCCCGAGGATGCCTCGAGAGGCCCTCTCGGACCACTCGTAACGCGCCGAATTCGACTTTCTTTGGAGCGGACGTGGCGGGATTCGAACTCGCGACTCTCACCTTGACAGTTCGATATTAGCGACACCCACACAGACACATAGAGAACAGACCGATCCGATCTGGAGCGCTGACTATCGAGCCACCCGTCCAAAGGTTGGACGAAAGCTCGGCCACCTGATGAGACCCGGACACGGCAGACGATCGACGGGGGTGAAAACGCCCAACCTATTCAGCGAAGAGGTACCGGAGTAGATTGCGATAGTGGGGCACCCGACCGAACAACGGCACACCGCGAGCTCGCGGACTTGGCAGTTTCTCATCGGCCGCCCGCTGCGGAGCAGGGACGCCTCCAAGGAACAGATCACCCCGATCGAAGGACTGCCCGCGCTCTCGCTCGATGCACTGACCTCGGTCGCCTATGGGCCC
>DATLTI010000392.1:0-18818 GCA_035533675.1 Acidimicrobiales bacterium
ACGGCAGTGTGACGAGGTGGCAAGCACGCTTCGTCATGCTTTCCCGGAGGTTGCCAGTCTCTTGATTGAGGCAAGAGCTGATCTCCTCGCGTTCAGCCAATTTCCGATGGTCCACTGGCGAAAGATCTGGTCGACCAATCCTCTGGAGCGCGTCAACGCGGAGATCAAGCGCCGCACCAACGTCGTTGGCATCTTCCCGAACGATGCCTCGGTGCTGAGACTCGTCACCGCCGTGCTCGTCGAACAGCACGATGAATGGGAGGTT
Source organism: Acidimicrobiales bacterium (assembly GCA_035533675.1). Classification (GTDB taxonomy): domain Bacteria; phylum Actinomycetota; class Acidimicrobiia; order Acidimicrobiales; family Bog-793; genus CAIVND01. The sequence continues at coordinate 266 of DATLTI010000392.1, forward strand.
GCAGAGCGGCGTTATCTGTCGGAAGAGTCCATGGCACTGATCGACGCGGCGCCAGAACCAGGGATCGAAAACCCGTCAATGGCACTCGCAATTACTGCGTGACAGACTGACCGGGTCAAGATCATTTCGGCTCAGCCGATTTACACCACTTGGTGGGACGCGATCCGCGATGCCCTTTATCGCATCGGTTTATTCTGATGCATCTCAGCTGTCTGGTCTGACCGCATACAACAAACCTCAATCGAACCATATGTGACGCCACGTCATCGAATCGGTCAAATCCCGTCCCGAGATCGCGATCGTCGACCTAACTTGCGCTGTCGCATCGAGAGATCACTGGCGCGGCAATAGCTCGCGATGACTCAATCGTCGCAGCTCTCGCATCTACAGACTGCAGCGAGCAAGGGGGTGAAATGGCGACAGGCGCTAACGTGAAGATCAAAAGCAAGGGACAACCCGTCAAAGGTCGGACCTGCATGACGATGGTTGTGGAAAGGATAGCAAATATGACCAATATGCCAATTGACATCGGCATTGAAGAGTCTGACCGTCAGGTCATCACTGATGGCCTCTCTCGTCTCCTTGCCGACACCTACACGCTGTACCTCAAGACGCATAACTACCACGGGAACGTGACTGGCCCCATGTTTCAGACCCTGCATCTCATGTTCGAGGTTCAATACAACAAACTTGCGCTCGCAGTCGACCTCGTTGCTGAACGGATCCGGGCGCTTGGAGCTCCAGCTCCTGCGAGTTACCGCGAATTTGCAGAGCTCTCTTCAGTGACCGAAGACGTCGACCGGCCAAACGCAATCGAGATGATCCGACGCCTCGTGGCCGGACAAGAGACCGTTGCCCGCACCGCACGGTCGCTCTTTCCGGTCGTCGAGAGCGCCCATGATGAGCCGACCGCTGACCTACTCACGCAGCGGCTCCTGATCCACGAAAAGACGGCGTGGATGCTCAGGAGTCTTCTCGATTGAACTCTCCGCAGGCTTTAGTGAATGAACGTACAGATCATGCAGATCCAAGCGATCTCACATTGGTAGTGACCGCGAGTCGGTCAAATACTTCGACGAGCTTTGAAAGTAGGACGTGACCGCTATGTGGACGACCATCTTCGGCGTTTTTTCGGTCAGTTTCATGATGTCGATGTACGCCCTTGAGGGTCGCGGGCGAGGTTTTATTCTCGCGTTCGCGCTGGGATGTGTCCTCTCAAGCAGCTATGGATTTCTCGCTCATACCTGGCCATTTGGAGTCGTCGAACTGGTTTGGTCGGGAATCGCATTGCGCCGCTGGCAGACCTACGACACCGGCGATCTCGCATGAAAGGCTGGAGGCGTCGAACTCGAGAGGGCAAAAGCGGGCGTCGCAACTTTATCAGTTCGCATGCTCACGAACACTCGCGAGAGGCTGACGAGCACCTTCTCGGAGGAGCATTCACACTGATCATCGCGTTCATGACGATCGAGATTGTCGTGGCAATTACCGCGCATTCGCTTGTGCTGCTTGCCGACGCAGGTCACATGCTTACCGATGCCGGTGCAATAGCACTTTCGATCTGGGCTCTTCGACTTGCCCTTCGTCCGGCGACCACGCAGTGGACCTTTGGACTAAAACGCGCAGAGATCCTCTCTGCTGCAATAAACGGTGTCACATTGGTCGTCGTGGGCGTACTGATCACTGTCGAGGCGATCCAGCGGCTGATCAGGCCACCGCATGTCGGCGGTCTTCCAATCGTGGTGGTCGCCGCAGTCGGCGTCGTAATGAATCTGTTCGCGACGTTGCTGATTTCCAAAGCAAATCGTTCGAACCTGAATATTGCCGGTGCGTTTTCGCATCTGCTGACCGACCTCTGGGCATTTATCGGCACCTTCGGAGCTGGATTAGTGATCCTCTTCACCAAATTTGACCGCGCCGACGCGATCGCCTCGATCTTCGTTGCGGCACTAATGTTAAAGACCGCTTGGTCACTTTTGCGCGACTCTGGGCGAATCTTGTTTGAAGCAGCTCCGGCTGGGATTGACCTCGCCGAAGTCCGCAACCATCTCCTCGCAGAGGAGCATGTGAGAGACGTACACGATCTTCATGCGTGGGTGGTGACCTCTGACCTCCGTGCCCTCTCTGCCCACATTGTTCTTGATGATGCATGCTTTCTCGATGGCCATGCACCCCAGATCCTTGATGTACTTCAACGGTGCCTCGCAGATCATTTTGATCTCGAACATTCGACCTTCCAGCTTGAGGCACCGAATCACTTCGATCATGAGAGCGAGATGCATTAATCAACCGAGTGTCATTCGTATCTGATTCGCATGACCTGCCATTAAGTTCAATTTCTTCTTGGGAAAACGGCGATTTAGCACTTGTGTACGTGTACAGCTGGACACAGGTGTTCATTGCAATGGCAGAACGGCTCGAGCCAAAACATGTGATCCGAACTCAATCGCGCGAAGAGTCGTAATCTTTTTGAGAACATACGAGAGAATTTTCATCCGATCGAAACTGTCGACAGGCAGCTAGAACTGCCGCGTGCACAATCGCCTCATTCCCGAGGTAGTAAAGAGATTCACGCAGTCAGCGACTGCAGTTCTTGAATTTCCCTCCCAGTGAATCCTGTTCAGACACTGGATGGATACTCGCACCGAAGGAGGAGGTAGATCGTTCCCTCAACGGCCAACCATGGCGATGAGATTGTCGATCGCGCGGTGTTGCGGTGACCTGACTCGTACTGTTCAAGAATGGTTACTGGTCATAGTCCAAGGAGCGCCCCACGATCATCGCCGCGTGAACAATTGTCTCGATGAGGGCTGCCGTCGCGGAACGCTCCACACTCTTCACAGATCAAGTGCGCCCAACAAGCAGGGTCGCCGCCTTGGTCAGCATCCTCGCCATTTAGTACAGTGGGGGGACCAATCTTTGAAAGGCGCCCGTCAGACGGGGTAACAAGACCACCGCGATCTTCCTCCTGTGTGTCAACCCCTGCCTCAGCGTCTGATCCAGAGAATGTCATATCATCACGCAGCGTCCCGGGACAGATCCAAGGCAGCAATAACACGCTGGTCCGCGACCGATATCGAGTCACCGACCCAAAGATGAGCAGGTGACCTTGGCACTCTTTTGTCAGCAGGAAACCGCTGTCTAGGTGATGTGTACATGGCCACCCCTGCATTGAGTATAGAGATCTCGTGCACCTACACAGCTTCTGAATAGGAAAAATCCCTCTCGTGCATCCAATGTGATCTGCGACCCTAGAGAGCACGCTATAGATTGAAGCTCTTCGAAAGAAACCTCACAGTCTCAGCGAAGTGCCACAGGGCTTGCGTCCTGGGGAAGTCGGCGCACAACGACGACGGGATCAATTACCTGACGGCCAGTGTCGCCTCTCCAACCCCAAGCTAACCGTCCGAGGCCAGCCTTTGATTCAATTCGACCTCTCTTTCGCAATCTCTCCGCCGTAAGTCAGCCGTTGATTTGTCAAGAAACTTAAAAACCACACCTCTTCAGAATTTAGGGACAAAATCGTCCAGAAAGACAAGCGTCGAAAGTTCGGCCGTGATCGGCGCCATACTCCCGGTTCCTTTGCGGTCAAATAGCTCCACTACTTTGGCGACAGATAGCCTCATGAAAATACGCTACTTAAACATTCTGTACTGAGTCAGCGCAGCGATGGATATATAGAAAGCGTTGTAGTGATAGCGCTCTGGGGCTAGGGACATAGGTCCACCAATTCGCGAGAGCGAGAATCTCTCCCAGGCACCCACGAACCCTCTAAACATACAAACGTGTCTGCATCATTCTGAGAGTCGCGCGGAAATTAGAGGAACTTGGCCCTTGCGACGCAACCGCTCGAGGCACAGAATGGCAGAGGAAGGCCCCAAAACGAAGAGGATCGCTCATGATGTGGTACTGGGGAAATAACGGCGTTCACTGGTGGGGATGGCTCATAGGGTTCATCATCACCGTGGTCTTTTGGGCCTTCTTTATCTATCTCATCATCTCCATTATGCGAGGGTTTGCGGGCCGAGATCACAAACACGACGTGCCTGATCCACATGATCCCGAGCGGGTGCTCGCGCGTCGCTTCGCGAATGGCGAGATTGATGAAGATGAATTCCATCAGCGCATTGACGTGCTGAGATCTCACGGCGTAGGAAAGGCCTGATCGATTCAGACAATATCGATTCAGACTATGACGTATCCATGATTGCGTAATTGTGTCCCGTTTCATTGGCTGATCGATACCCTTGCAAATTGATATGAGAGAGCGAGATTCCTTCTGTGAAACAAGATTCATTGCGAGCACGGAGGTTCCGCGAGACAACGTTTCTCGCGCCCGTTGGCCTTGTTCTCACAGATCTCTTCGAACAAATGAATATCAATAATCTGCACGCGCTGGCTCGCGACGACTCTCAAGACTCCTACTACGACACTTCCGACCTCGATTTGATTCGATTTGGGGTAATACTCCGATTTCGGTCATCAACGCATCGAGATTTTTGGAATCTTCAGTTATTTACCAAGAAAGGCAACCGCTTCATCATTCATCAAGATCTCGACTTTGACGGTCACAGCCTTGTGATCCCAACATCGCTCATGGACCTGCTCTATGCATTTCACCGATCTCGTACGTTCGTTCAAATTGGGCAGATCCGCACCGCGCAAAGGACCTACGAATTACATGGCGTAGGTGGTGCTTTGCATGATGAAATCATTGATAACGACATCTCTTCGAGTGGTGCCCTCTGGGAGGCAAAGCGTTTTCGGAAGATCACAGTTCGAGGCAGGGTTGGTTCAAAGGCAGAGCGCGGACTCTTGAATTCCTTTGAATCCCTAGTGCGCGTCCACAGAGGATGCATTACTTCTCCTGCCCCAGAGATCCTTCGTGTACTTGGATCGGAGGCCACAGTACCTTTTGCAATCCTCGAATCACATCCAAACTCAACTGAGCGGGTCTATTCGATATTCCAGAGAGCGATCGCATTTTCCACGCTTCGACTTCTGCGCTTCGATCCAGGAGTTCGTCTGAGCTCTGATCCAGAGATGGTGCACGAATTTCGTGTAGAGGTGCGACGCCTTCGATCGGACCTCCGAAGCTTTTCATCTGTCATTGAACCCACTGAAGCGGCCAATCTTCGTTCTGAACTCTCGTGGCTCGGAGGTGAAGTTGGAAAGGTGCGCGACGGCGATGTTCTCATTGGTCATGTTCGCGATCTTTCATTTAAATGTGCGGACAACGATGAATCTGGTTTTGTAATACTTCATTCCTATCTTGATGACCTTGGCAGGAGGAGCCGAAAAGCACTGCTCGAAATCCTCAATACCAAGCGTTATGCCGATCTTGTTAACACGACCATCAATATTGGTACGGGAGCTATGTCTATTGAGAGCGCGCCTGACGCCACCCAACACCATCTTCCAGCGCGATCAAGCAGAAATACCATCAGAAAGATTGTGCGACGAAGGTGGCAAAAATTCGTGGTTTCTGCCCAGCAGATCAATTCTGGTTCATCAGACCTGGAGCTTCATCGCGTTCGCATTCTCGCAAAGCGCTGTCGATACGCGGCCGAGACAGCACTTCCGCTTTTCGGTGGCCCAGCCAAGCGATTTTCCAGCGCGCTGGCGGAGGTACAAGACCTGCTTGGCAAGCACCACGACTGTGTCTTCCAAGAGATCTGGCTCAGGAGGATTGCAAAGGACCTACCCGAAGCTCGGGTTGCGATCGGCAAGCTGATACTGCTCATGCGACAAGAGCGTGAGCAGCTGCGTTCTGAATGGCCAGCGATCCTGGAGAAGACCTCTTCACCAAAACTTCGAAGATGGCTGAGGACTTCAGACAAATAGGTCTGACATCGCAAGGCTGAGTGTGTCGACCGACATTCAGCGAAACCAAGAACACGCGTTGGTCGATTTCCTCGCTCATGCAAGAGATCGGGAGTGACATGACTCGTGTTGAAAACTGGCTCTGGCGCTTTCCAGATGAGCAACCACATTTCCATCTGAACCTAATGCTGCAGGTCCAGATGAAGCGATAAAATCGCAACGTGGGCAGTAATTGCATGCAACTCAATCTTTAGCATGAAGTACTACCCACGTGACAAATGTCTTTTCACGACAGATCGCCGCAGACGAGGACACTTCGTTCTTACCTCAGGAAGTTAATCGTTCTGCTGTAGCCCGCGAGATAGCCAGGAGCCGCTTGATCAAGACCAGCAACGAAGGGTCCAATTGCCATGCGAATCATCGTTCGGCCCTTTGGCAGAGACGTAACAAAAATCGCCTTTGCAACATTGTTGAGGCGTACGTGTTTCCACGTGACCCAAAGTCCATGTGAAAGTCGCTGGAGCTGAAGAACGTGATTGGCAAAGGAGATCGAACCAACTACCCGGGTTGAGAGTCGCCCACCGCTCACCACCGTGAGAAACAACCTAGGACGTACGCTGATAATGGTCGGAGAACTCGTTCCAGCCGTCACAGTGGCCTCATATGTGGTCCGTACGATCGGCTGCGCTGAGTAGCTCCAGTTTCCTCCGTTCCCAGTCGTGACCGAGGCAATCGTCGAAAATGCGTTCTGGTCGAACCTTTTGCTCTTCAGCGTGACCTGCGATCCTGCAGATCCGCTCGCCATCACACCGGAAAGCCGCGCGAAGTCCCCGTACGTAACAGTAGAAATCGATGTATTCAGTGTCACCGACAGGCCCGTGATGAGTGTGAAATCAACGCCGAAACTTGTGCCCGCACTGCTCATTGCGATGACGCGGAAGTGATAGGTCGTTTTCGAAGAAAGATTTGCAATATTTGCACTGACGGTCGAGTCATTTGGACTTGCCGAAAGACTCTTCGTTGTCGTCTTCAGCCCGTATTTGATAGTAGTCCCGTAGGCGAAGTACCAGCTTGTGGCCAGAGCCTCCGAGTTAACTATGCCGTTGAGCGTCGCTGATGAGGCCGTCAGGTGACTGGCGGCACCGGTTACGACCGCGGGAGCTGCAGATGTATTGAATATTCCGACTCCGCCGTCTGTGGTCCCGACGCTGTTCGTCGCAACCATGCGATAGCGATAGCTCGTTGCCGGTGCGAGACCGACGAGCGAGGCAAGCACCGAGATATCAGTTGTTCCCGAGCCGACGCTCTTCAACGGCGTCTTCGACGTAAATGTTGTTGTTGTACTAAGTCCATATTCAAAGTACCAAGTAGTTGAGGCACCATTCGGATTGACGGTCCCCGTGACTTCGGCGGAGTTGGGAAGTACCGACGTCACGTGTCCTGTGTTTACCGTCGGAGGAAGCGTTGATGCGGAGACCACTGATTCGGCGCCAGCTGAAAGCATGAACGCGAAGACGAGCAGGACTGCTGCCGTACTCTTCATGGCAGGACTGAGATTCCGTATCATGACTGCGTCTCCATAATTTTGGAGATCACAGAACGATCCCGCGTGATAATGTGACTTGAAACTTTTTCTCCACGCGGACTTAAACATGCATTTCGAACGTCATCTGCTGCGAGTGTGGCGATGCGTCGACCGGTGACGTGCCACGCAGTCTGAATCGACGGTCGTACCCGCATTGCCTGATTGAGCGGGGACTTAAGAAAAATTGGCACTGAAACGGAATTTTTGAAATTCATCCGATGGGACATAAATTCTCGGCTGACTCGTCACAGCCACGCGGGCTCAGCTTGCCCGCTTTCGGAGCAGCTCGCCTAAGGGAGACGATCGCCTCAGGTAGAACCTACGCTACCGGTAAATGAACGTAACGGCAAACAAATTCTTGAGCCAGGGTATCGAGTTCGTGAGCCAGGGTATCGGGCCGACATTTATCTGATTACCCAACGAGCGTGTCATACATTGGCGGACCAAGTCTCAGCCCGCAACTCTCGCCAAGAAATACCCTACGTGCCACCATGAATCAATATTTCGCACCCGCGCCAACTATCTCAATCCCGCGTTATTCCGACGTCACGCGTGTTCCCGAGCTCGCCCCATCGTCAAATGCGTCTCCGCTGTTGCGTCGAACTATTCGCTCGACGGAGCCGATCTCTCGATGAACTTTGTCATGCCATTAACCTGTCGGTCCGCTAGATACGGAATGGGGTGATTGCGCCCATGCTCGGAGAAGAGTTCGTTCAGCGCGTGCGCGATCAGATCGTGGTCGTGAGGACTTGGTCGAAGCGCGCCTACGAGAAATGCCTCCATCTCAAATTCGGCACTCATCCCGCCCAATGCGAAATAAAGCAACCAAAGTTGAGATTGAGAGATTCCAAGCTCAATACGCGCTCGATCAAGCACACCAGCTTGAGATTCAGGCACTAGGACCTCCTGAGGATTGGTCGGCGTCGTTTGCGGGGCGACGTGTGGAGTCAACGATGTCTATCGCGTGCTTAAGCAATGTCTGGTCGTCATCTTGCGAGAGCCGCCGCAAACTGTCAAAAGCCGCCTCTTTATCGAGGTTTTCACGTTCCATGATGATGCCTTGAGCTTGCGCAATTGCCTCTCGGCTCGCGAGTGCCCCGTGCAGACTCTTGGCGTTTGAATTTGCCGATAAGACAACTCCCGTGCGGGTCAAAAGGGCCGAGATCTCCTTGGCATAATCCGAAGACAGCCGCTGCTCGACATTACCGAAGGCCGAGGCGGCAAGAGAGTAGATATTTAGAGCACCGACTGCTCGACTTTTAGCAAGAAGTGGGTTCGAGATGATGGCGCGGATTCCCAGAGATTGAGCAATAGGCACGAAACTTGGCCATCTTGTTTCCTCTTCAAGCGAGCGACTGTGGAACAAACGCCCTTGTGTCGAAGCATCAAGACACGGCCCTTCTTGCGTTGCGTATTGACCAGCATCCATCTTCAGGACTGTCTGATTGCTTGCTGCGACTGTCCTGATCTGACCCTCGCGAAAGAGAGACACACTGACTCCATCTGCGCGAGCTAGCGAGATCTTGACGAGATTCACAACAAGCATCAGGACAGTATCAAGCACCTCGAAACTTATTGGGATGGTCAGGAGGGAATTGTCACCGAGCTCAATCCCGCGTCTTTCTGTACCGCTCAATCTCGTACCAGAAGCGACGAGAGAGTCAACCCGACCAAGGCGGAGCGGGTCAACCTGTCCGAGCTCGATTCGAATAAAATCGGCGAGCCCATTGATATCAAGAATGCGACGGATAGACACCGAGGGCGACCGCAAAATAAGTGTTCTGTTCAATGACCTCAAAAGTCGAGCGGCATCCGAAATGGCACGTAGACCTATGCCATCCATGAAGTCAAGATCACTCAGGTCAACCACGAAAGAACCATAACTATTTTCAATATAAGAATTGAATGTCGCACTCAACTCGATTGCGCTCGTCGCGTCGAGATCCCCTGAGAAACGAAGAACAACCCTCATGTCGCTCACACCGGCCGTAATTTGAAAATCCCGGGACATACTTGAATCGAAACTCATTTCGTTTCCATGCTCAAGTACCGACCAGGGACAAAATTCCAAGACGAGTACGTTACATACGTAGTACGGCTGAACGAGCAGCAATGAACCACGCGAGAGCTAACCGCGAAAGAATTACGAGAGACAGAAAGACAGCAGTGCGACACGGTGTGATCGCTTCCGGGTTGTGGCACCGACACTAGCGACGCCTGCGAACCCTCCCTGTCGAAGGTAAGGCCAGACTACACCCCCCAGCGGCCCGGCGCACCGCCAATATTTCTGCTTTCCTGACACCCTTAAATTCGCTTATTATGCAAGATATCGAGCATGAACTAGCTAGAGATGACGTCGTTGATGATGATTTTGTTCTCAACTTCTCGCAGGCAGCAAGCACGCTGTTTGCGGGAGGTGACGTTCAATCGACCCTGCAGCAGGTAGTTGATCTTGCCACAGTCACTATCGAGGGCTGTGATTTTGCGGGAATATTCTTTCGCTCGGGCGGAACGATTTCGACTTGGGTCCACACCGATCCCCGGGTGGAGGAGATCGATGCCCTCCAGCGGGACCTAGGAGACGGTCCGTGTGTCAGCGCGATCGCTGAGCAAAACACTTTTTATGCAGCTGACCTCGCTGACGATCCTCGCTGGCCTCGATTTGGTCACCAGGCGATACGACTTGGCATTCGAAGTGTGCTCGCGCTACACCTGTCAGCCCATGGAGACAGAGGAGCACTCAACCTCTACGCAAAGTATCCAAATGCGTTCGGTGTCATCGACCGAGGAAAAGGTGTGATTCTTGCAGCTCTTTCGGGGCTCGCCATTGCTTCGGCCCAGGAACATGAAGACGAAAAACGAAGAGTTGACAATCTTACCGGGGCCCTGGAAAGCCGCGAGATCATCGGACAGGCACAGGGAATCTTGATGGAGCGCGAACGTATCACTGCGCTCGAAGCCTTCGAGGTCCTGCGCCGCGCCTCTCAGCATCTCAATCGGAAACTCAGGGAGGTAGCCCAAGACCTCGTCGATACTGGCGAGAAGCCAGCGGACCAAACTCGACCCTCTCGTTGAACTCCCACCGCTGCAGTCTTCTATGGCGATCGACTAATGCTCCCTAGTCCGATCTATGCCAACATAACTTTTTCTCCTGTACCTCGTCTTTGCGATTGAATGTCCACTGGGACCGCTCGTAGAACCGGCTCATTTCTCCGAAAGCACCCGAGTGAGCATGATCAAACCGCAAAACGTAATTAGCCGATGGAAAATGGATCTGAGCCCGATACAACCACTCAATAATGATCGCTGCAACTTCTAGGTCCTTATGTCTCTCGCCGCTAAAGATCGTCGTCAGTATCTGACTCTCGAATTGCCGTATGCAGCGCAATCTGTCCCTGCTCAAGCTCAATCAGTTCGGTATCTTCAGCAGCTTCGATGTGAACAAGAATGTTGTCTGCATCCGGCGAGGTGCGAACCAACTCGTCAAGCTTCAATTGAATGACGACCATCTGGCGACTTTGAGTATGTTGAATCACAAACAGCATTATCAACGTTATCGACGCGGAAACTGTAGCGAATGATGCCTCCCATCTCAGAGGGAAATCTGTAGCAATCAGAACGGTATTGGTCGCGACAACAATTGCGGCCACAAGCGCGGCCGCCCCTGCGCGCGACGTCACATCTCCAACCCAATGCAGAACACGACTAATGAAGAGTTGACTCACAGAATGTTCCATGCGGGCTCCCATTCGAATATTGCTTCGCGGGAAATAGCTTCCCTATTTTGCGGGACTCTCATCCAACGACGACAGTCGAAAACTCCTCAACAGCTCTTACGGACTGGAGAGCTTGTTTCTCACTGCAAGTCCATAGAAGTTGACTGACTCTCTCGAGGTACGGTTTGAGCGAAATCCTTACGCTCGTAAATCGCACCCCTTTCAGTTTCATTCCAGCCAATGAATATAAAGCGACACTACAGTTCGGCAACACTATTTTGACCGAATCCACGCGAAAAGTATTGGCTCTGACTTATTGTGGCGACGCGGCGCTGCGATCTCGGAAGTTAACTGAAGACAATAAGTTCACGCGGGACCTGAATGAATCGGATCGAATCAGACCTCTGAACGTTAAAAAATAGCAATACGCTGCCTTCAGTGCTAAGTGGCGGGGGTAGGATTTGAACCTACGACCTTCGGGTTATGAGCCCGACGAGCTACCAAACTGCTCCACCCCGCGTCGTGGAGAGACCATCGTAGCGCAAATATTCTTCGACGATGCCCGCGGGCGATTCGGCCTATCTAGCCCTTGGACGTCGATTTTGTATTCGGAATAGCACTGGCCTTCAAAAGCTGTTGCGCCTGAGAGATAAGTTGACCTGCTGCCTCTACGTCGGTCTGGTAGGTACCAAGGTCACCCTGTGCCAATGCAGTTTGTGCGTTCTGATAGTCCTTCACCGCACTTGTAATTAAAGAACGCACGGCGCTCGGCAGCGTCGCCGATGAACTTGACCCGGAACCCGCATTTACGCCGGCTCCAAAGACGTCGGCGAGCGCACCGCTAAGCGTGGGCTCCATCGCAACCTGATTCCCGTAGTCGACGACGACCTCTTGGAGCTGGGGAAAAGAGGTCTGCGATGAACTCACATAAAGGGGACGCACATAGAGCAGCGAATCTGCGATTGGCAGAATCTGGACCGTACCAAAAAGCACCGTTGAACCACCCTGGTTCAATAGCGAGATCTGCTTCGAGATAGTGGGGTTTGAATTTATTGCCGCGTTGACAAGCTGAGGACCGTCAATCGGAGTGCCCCCACTCGGAGTCTGGAAGGCCGTGAGGTTCCCATATCCCTCATAGCTTGAGTCCGCCAGAACTAGCGCCGCAAGGGTCTGCACCTTGTCATTCGCGCTATACGGAACGAGAGGTTCGACCACATTGAAACTTGGAGTCACCTGACCTGGAAGCTGAAGAAGTTCGTAGATCGGCAGGAAACGCTGGATAGAACCGTTGGGGGCTAACGGGAGAGATGACGAAGGGTTCCCTGTCGAAGAAGTCGAGGTCTGCGAGAGGTCCCAAGCGTTTGAGAGGCTATAGAACGAACTCGGGGAGGTGATGTGGTAGCGGCCATACATCGCAGACTGCACCATCAATAGGTCCTGAGGATAACGCAGGTGGTCCAGTACCGGACTCCCTTTAGCCGCGAGAGAACTCAGCGGCTTGAACATCGATGGAAACATGTGCTCGTAGGCAAGCATGATCGGATCGGCTTTGGCATTGACGGTATAGAAACTCATCTTGCCTGAGTATGCGTCCACCACGACTTTCACCGCATCGCGGACGTAATTGTAATTACCATTTAGTCCGCTTCTTCCAGGCAGCACCGAGGTATTTGCTGGCTGTCCGTAAGGAAAATTCGGCGTTGTCGTATAGGCGTCGAACAGCCAAGAAATATGCCCATTATCGATAACCGCGTAGGGATTGGTGTCAACGCTCAGGAACGGCAGAGCCTTCTGAACTGCGGCCTCGGCATCAGGGATATTGATAAGTCGAGATTTCGCGGTTATCTCGTTGGAGATCAATAGGTTGAAATCATGAAATCGAATAGCAAACGCGAGACGAGGTAGCAATGAACCGATCGGGATTCCACCAGAACCCGCGTAGGAGCCTTCAACAAGTGCGCCCGAGGAGTCTTGGTATTGGACCTCGGGCTGTTTTGTATCAACAACAACATAATTTCCCTGTCCCGGAGCGAAGTAAACCTCTGGTTGGGCAAGTGCTACAGATGAGTTCGTCGCGATTGCGGGAATATTGCCAAGAGCAAACGTGGGGTTGCCTGAACTGTCCGCGACATTCGCCGGAGCAACGATCGCCCCGTATCCATGGGTGTACTGCAGGTGAACATTGATCCAACTCTGCGAGGCGACTCCAGCGCTATTGAGCTCGCGAACTCCAATATCGACTGGCGTGATGACACCGTTGAGCCGGTAACGATCAATCGTCAGATTCGTCAGGCTGTAATAACTGCGTTTGTCTTGCAACTTGACGTAGGTCGCCTGGGTCGAATTTGGATCCCATAACTGCGCATCATCAAGCGTCTGCTGATAACTAGCGAGCACTCCAGAGGTGAGATCTTGGTTCGCGGGAAAATACTGATTCGCAATATTTCCTATATTCATCGCGTCCCGGGTGGCGCTGATATTTCGAGCAATATAAGGCTGTTCAAGCGTGCTCTGAGATGGCGTGACCTTTAGTGCCTGGTAGAGCGATGGATACAGCGCACCAACGGTAATCGCCAGAAAAACCCATAGACCAAAGGCAATCAAAGGCATAGTAAAGGACCGCTGATAGACATTAAATGCGAGGAGCACAAAGGCAACAAGAGAGACGATCGCCAAAAGCGTCAATGCCTGCACACGAACGTGAACATCGGTATAACTTGCTCCGTAAACTACTCCGTGCTGAGAAAGTTCCAGCGAAAAGCGATCGACGTAGTAATAAGCCCACGCACGTTCTAGCGCCATGAGACTCATGAGAAGAGAAATATGCGCGAGTGCACGGGGCTCGACTCGAAAAGAACGCTGCGGACCGACTTCAACATGAAGTGCGCCGTTCAATATGTAGGCAATGAAGGTCACGATGAGAGCAACGATCAGGGCGCTGAATATCCAGTCAACCAAGAACGACAGAAACGGCATCCGAAACACGAAAAAACTGAGGTCTCGATTGAAAACGGGATCTTTCTGGCCAAAAGGAACAGCATGCTCAAAAAGTAGCCAATGCTGCCACTGCGCACTTGTTCCCCCTGCCAATATGAGGGCAACAATGAACGAGACTGCAATACGAATCCACTTGAGGAATCGCCCAACGCTATCTCGATAATGGCGAACGAATTCAGACTCGTGGGTAATGAAGAGCGACTTCGCGACTACCCGATCCACTAAAAACAGACAAGAAAAAATGAGCGCGAAAGCAAAGACAAAGAAGACTGCCTCAAGGATGATTTTGGTCGCGGTGACAATTCGCCACACCTGGCCAATACCGCTCCAATGAAACCACAGAAAGTTCGTATAAATACCCGCGAGCGAACTTCCAAGAATAATGAGCAGAATCAACGCAGCGGCTACGAACAGAAAGACAACTCCTGGTCGACGCGAACGTTGTCCTTGAGGCATGTCTGAAGGTAGGCGCATGTCTTTATGACTCTAGGCGCACTAGCTGCTCAAGAAGCAGCGGCATCCCGGGTGTACCGGAGGATGAAGGTGGCCGGTTGGGAAGGACTCTCCCGCGATCACTTTGCCCGCCACCCCATTGTCATCACAATCGGGACAACCATTCCCAGAGCCGTCAAGATTCCAGACCAGAGACATATTTTTTGAGCGAGCATATGCAATCTCGCCAGCTCCGAACGCATCAACGGCATAATCGAGCGAAAGTGCCTCGACTCGAGCTGCCTTCCACTCGCGAAATGCAGACCCGACGATTTCGGAGATCTCTCCCTCTTCGTCGGATCCCTTTTCGAACCTTGGCGCAAGCCGAGAGTTCAGGGCGTCGAGAACCTCATCAGCAACACGGCCGCAAACTGTCTGCACTGACTCTTTTAATGCGACATCTGACTTGGTCTTTGATGAGGACTTCCCAAGAAACCCGTAACCAGCGTCAAATGCGGCCGATACTCCGGGAGTCGCCGATGCGGTGAGGCGCTCTCGGGCTGCGCTGCCAGGGAGCAAACTTGCGAAGGCCTCATTCTTTTTACGATTGCGAAGCGCATCGAGGAGAAGATTCTGCTCCTCGCGCAGTACTCTTTTCAACGAGCGCGAGAGCTCAAGATGTGCTGGTTCAAGTTCACGATCACGCCGTTGGCGCGGTTCCTCAATGACATCCATCTCAGACTCTCGCTCCACCTTTGCGGGCGAGGCCACAGACGCCCGAGATCGCGTAACAAGCTCGGCGACTGCTTGCCCGTCTTTTACAGACGGAACCAGCGTGACCTCACTTGACGTCTGTTCCTTAGTGCGACGACGACTATGCGCGTGACTCTTAGGGGTGGTCCCAGCTTCATGAGAAAGAACCCTCTGAGCATCCGCAACTTTTGATTCCCGAGATGCGCGTATCTTGGCAAAAAGTTGGTCAACTGGATGCTCTTCATGAGCAACTTCAGTACCGGCATCTCGGTCAGGGGATTGCTGCTCGCTAATCGGCGCAGCATCCTGGATCGGAGCTCGCTCTGCGGTAATCGTTGTCCTCGGCTTTTGGCTCACCGTTGGCGTGCTGTCGGGTACCCGCAAAGATGTGCTCTCCTTGGCATCATCTTCTTTCAAGAAACTCGGTATCGACACCGAACTTTCGCTTTTGCCTGCCGGAAAGACGGAGGCCACGGAGACAGGACGGGCGATCGCTTCGCGCTCAATATCAAATACACGTGCTTTGACAGGAGCCACCTGATGGTGCTCGGGTTCAGTCAGGGCCTCAGGAACATCCATCGCTGGAATCTTCGCAAGAGTCTGCTCGGCCAAAGCGTCAACATATTCACCGGCAACGATTGCCGCCTCTAATTCAAGAGCAGCCCGATCCGCCGCGATTCGAGAGCTCTCTTCAACGCCCAGAAGCTGAGCGCGAACAGCGTCGATGGAATCTGACACTGTTGATGCCACTGATTCAACAACCGCGACCATCGATTCTTTGCCAACGCGTACCTGTTCGAGTTGAATCAGCAACGTCCGACGCCGATCTGCGAGATCGGCAAGAATTCTCAAGCGAGTCTCACGAGCCTCTTCAATCATCACGCGGCATTCGTTTTTGGTCTTCTCGATAAATTCTGCAGCTTCCACTCGCGCGTGTTCAATTGAAGTTACTGCGGATGTCTCTGCCTCAGTCCTCCGATTCTGCGAGATCTTCTCAGCGCCTGCGATGATTTCAGCAGCCTGACGCTCTGCTTTGAAAACTATCGCATGCGACGACTCTCGCGCGGTCTGGAGCACGCGCGTCATCTCTTCGCCAAGAACTCTGGTGAGCTCTGCTTCATCAATTGGCGTCCCGGAGGCCGTCGGTGTGGTCGATGAAGGGCGTGGAGGACTCGCTGATGCCCGATATTTGGCTTGCTCGGTCCTTAAATCTCGAACCTGCGTAGCTACCTCGGACAGGAACCTACGCACCGCCTCGGGATCGAGTCCTTTGCGGGCGCTTGGGAAAGAGTGGTTTGCAATGTCTTCTGGACTCAGATTGCGTCCGGAGTTTGTCGAGGGCGGATTTTGTTCTGGCACAACCCAAAGACTATGCCCTCAACGGGGCTCCCTCCTAAAAATCTGCCCGCCGAGGCTCTTGAGGTCTCTGATTACCTGCGAAATCGAAGTGACGGGGAATATACGAAGATGCGATCCGGCCTTCGACTTCGCTATTTGAAATTCTGATTTCGGAACAAAAAATGCACTCGCTCCACTTTTTCGGACTGCAATCGTCTTCTGCGCCACTCCGCCCACATCTCCGATTGAGCCATCCATCGAAATCGTTCCGGTGGCAGCAATCGAAATTCCATGTGTCAAGCTCAATTGATCGAGCTCCTGAATTAAACCGAGCGTAAACGCGAGCCCGGCAGATGGACCGATAATCCCCTCCGCACTGAGATTCACGGCAAATGGCTGATTAACAAAATGGTACATCGGCATCAAAATGACCCCGAGGCATGGTTTCTCGGTACCGAAAGATCGAGCACTCGATTGAGAGCTCGGGGTACAGACTTCGTTACCCGTTCTGTTCGTGCTGAGCGCCCCAAGTCTTACTCCAACAGAAAGTTTCTTGGATTGCCCATATTGCTGCACTTCGATCTTGATCAGATCGCCAACCCGATAACTCAGGAGCGCATTTCGTAGTGCAGCAACATTGCCAATCGCGACTCCATCGATTTTTCGAATGATATCGCCCACCATGATCGAGGCCTTTGACGTACCAAGCGAAGTGGACGAACGAGGCACTAACGCATACACCGCGACTCCATCTTGACGGGAGTGGATCGAATAACCCAACTGCTGAAATGCGACATAGATCGCGGCCTGTTGCGCCGATACCATGTCAAGGACGCCCTGTTCGTCATAGGTTGCCTGCGAATTCGTGCCAAGGATTTCGCCCGTCGAAACAATTTGATTGTCTGGGTTCAATCGAAAAAAGAGATAGTTGATTGCGCGGAGAGGTACCAGATTGACATCGACCAGCGATACCGAGCCAGACTTTTCGTGGTGACTCTCCCCGGGAATTGAAATGAGCCTCGAGACGTCTACCGTGGATCCTGGCGTGATCGCTTCATAGGGCACCGTGATAAGACTTGCCACGATCAAAAGCGCCACTACCCCGATGCCGCTGAACATACCGACTCTGATCAGCCGCTTTTGCCAGTGGGTCTGGCCATTAGAATGCTTGTCACAAGGGGCGACACGTCGTTGAAAGGTCAAATGATCCTTCACGCAGGCCTCCGCATTCCGATGAAGCAAACGACAACCGCGGCACTGAGGTGTGGAAGATGATTCGGTGCCGACGTTGACAGACAGCTTGGCACAGAGTGATTCGAAAGAACCTTCGGATGCAAGAGCGCGTGGCGGATCACACGGTGCTGGCAAAAAGTTTGATACCTCAATCTCGGATGCCGTAAAGACGACAAAGGAAGAGCAAAACCGAAGAGTATCGGCTATCACATGTGGCTTTCGTCACGATGAGCATTTCGCTCGCGTACTCCTCTCTGACGTATCACCAAAAGTAAGGTCTGCCGCCCTTGGCGCTCTCGCGCGAATGGAACGAGCCACTCAGCAAGACGTTATCAATGCACTTCGAGATAAAGCCGCAGAAGTTCGACGAGCGGCATGCGAACTTGCCACCCAGTTGCCTTCTGTCGAATTGAGAGCTCTTCTAGAAGATCCAGACCCGCGCGTTGTCGAGGCCTGTGCATTTGCCCTTGGTGAGTGTGAGATAAGCGAAGCGGTACCTGCTTTGATAAGCGTCGTAAAGGACCATGGAGATCCGCTTTGTCGCGAGACCGCGGTCGCCGCGCTCGGCAATATTGGAGATGATCGATCACGCGGAACCATCATTAACGCCTTGAATGATTCAGTGCAGATTAGACGAAGAGCACTTATTGCCCTCGCAAATTTCAGCGGAGAGGAT
>DATLTI010000393.1:0-2959 GCA_035533675.1 Acidimicrobiales bacterium
CCACTTTGGTCCTCCCCTTAATCCGGAGAGGACTGGTCTGACCCGGAGTGTCTTTCGACAGGTGGGGTCAGTGGCCTTTGTCCGACGAGCCGCCTCACCGAACGAGGTGCGACTGCTTTCGCCCAAATGGTAGCGGATTCACATCACGCATACCACCCACTACCAGCATTTGGAAATCGAGATGAACCCGATGCAGGCATCTCAAAATGGCTGCAGGGCGATACCACCAATCCGCTCTTACGCTCTCGTCAACGCGTCCGCTGCGCTCAGTCTTCGAGTGCCGTCATCCCAAGATCGCGTCGCCATCCACTCGGGATCATCTCCTCGAGGACATCATCGAAGGTGATCACCCCAATGATCCGGAGTTCATCGTCAACGACGGGGAGATTGGAGAGATTGAAATCCGCCATCTTGCGGACAATCTCGTGGATATCTGCATCGGCTGAAATCGACACCGGGTCATGCTCCGCGATGTCTCTGAGTTTGGCCGAGGGATTCGCCTTGAGAAGCCGCACAATTGAGACTGTTCCACAAAGGCGATCGCCTCCGTCAAGTTCGTAGATCGTCATGAGAATCTCATCGGCTACCGCGCTCATACGCAGCGCCTCAAGTGACTCAGACACGCGCCTCTCTTGATTGAGAGCGAGAAAATCCGGACTCATCAACCCACCGGCAGTCTCAGGGTTGTAGTTCAAAAGACGTCTGAGTTTGGCCTGCTGGGGGGCGGGCATCGCCTCAAGAATCGGGATGCGCCGCTCTTGAGCAAGGTCATTGAGAAGATCCGCAGCATCATCTGATTCCATGCGCGCAAGGAGACGCCCCGCCTCTTCATTGGTTCGCGCATCCAAGAACTCGACCTGATGTTCTTCATCAAGCTCTTCAAAGACGTCGGCCTCGAGTTCGCTGTTCAGACCGACGGCCTCAATGATCTCTCGTCCCTCTTCATGCGAGGCCGCCTCGACGAGATCGGCAATCTGTGCTGGACGTAGTTTTGCCAGCTTGCGATAGGGAATGCGCATCCGGGCAGAGGGAATATGAGACACGAATGGCTCGATGCTCTCCCAGTCCACTATGCCACCGGGAGCAATCTTGTTACCCAACGAACGCGGCAGGATACGCCGAATTGCTCCGCGACTGCTTGGATCGACTCCGACTACCTGCCAGGTGTCATCGACAAGCGCGAGTTCAATCTCGTTTGCACGAATTAGGCGCGCGCCAACAACGTTGATGAGGTGACGAGCCGAAAGATCTCGCGCGAGGAGAAGCTCGCCGGCACGCCGTTCGAAACGAGAGAGATTGAGTTTCTGACCCTGAAGCTGAACCTGATGCGGCCGGATCTCCCAGACGAGCTCGATTGGAACAAACAGCTCTCGTCCACCGATCCTCACCACGAGTCCTCCAACTGGAGGATGGGCAGCACCAGTTGCGCGCACCACGAGATCTTCGACACGTCCTATCTTCTCGCCCTTGCGATCGAGAAGTGGACTGCCGGTAATGCTTGAGAGGTGAAGGATATCTGGAGCCACTAGCCGCACACTCGCTCGGCCCAGCTCCTCGGTTTATGCACGCTATTTATCGTAGTAAACCCGTGAGTCCACCGTTTCAAATGATGAACTTGCCCAAAATGCACTAAATGAATTGCTCTCTAACAGAGATGAGTTGTGGCCGCGACCTCAACAAAAAGATCGTCCTCTTGGCTGTCAATCGCCGAGACGTTGCTTTTCGCAAGCGAGTAGAGGTCGTAACTGAAAACCTCATCTTCGATCTCTGCCGGGAGGCCAAACCAGAAATTTGATGTCGGATCAATCTGCGTTTGGTGGGCGAGCAGCGCCTCGCGACGGATCTCGGTGAAGCCACGAATGTCAATCCGCGTCGTCGAGGGGATCTCCTCACGTTCAAACCAAGCCGTGAATAATCCTTCTGAATAGGGCGATTCGAGGCCCATCTCTACAAATTTCGCGTGGCGAGATAGAAACTGGTCTTTTGCCCACACCGAGTAATACAACTTGCTCGGGGTAAAGGGGGTTCCCGCAAGAGGGAACTGATCTGGGTCACCTGCAGCTTCGAAGGCCAGCACGGAGATCTCATGCACGCGGAGATGATCGGGGTGGCGATAACCGCTCTGTTCTTCAGGATAGGTCACCACCACCTGAGGGCGAACCAGCCGAATGATTCGAACCAGCCGCTCAACTGCCTCTTCAAGGGGGGCCTGAGCAAAACTCTCAGGATGAAGGTTTGCCTCTGAATCAGCCATCCCTGAGTCGCGATAGCCAAGCATCACCAGCTCGTCATAGCCAATGATCTCAGCGGCGCGTTCAAGCTCTTCGCGTCTGACCTGGGCGAGATTGGCGTGATTTTCCGGGGTATCCACCGCAGGGTTCAAAATCTCCCCCTCCTCGCCCCCAGTGCAGGTCACGAGCACCGTACGCACGCCGAAAGCGTGATACCGGGCAACGGTTCCGGCGCCCTTCGAGGCCTCATCATCGGGGTGAGCGTGAACGCTGAGCAGACAAAGGGGTTCGGTCATCGCAATGACGCTAGCGTCCATATCGCGTCGCTATGCCAGATGTAGTTGGAACTTTCCCCGCAAAGACCGAACTT
This sequence comes from Acidimicrobiales bacterium, assembly GCA_035533675.1. Lineage (GTDB taxonomy): Bacteria > Actinomycetota > Acidimicrobiia > Acidimicrobiales > Bog-793 > CAIVND01. Next base: position 2,602 of record DATLTI010000393.1, read on the forward strand.
TTTGGCCAGTGCACTTGGCGTGTAACCACGTGACGGGAGTGCGTAAACTCAGATGACTAGAGATCGAACTTGGTCTTGTCACACCTTGATAGGCACGCGATATCCGCCGGCCTAGTCAGAAAGAAGGTAGGACCCAATGGCCTTCATGAAGCGCCTCAGTCAGGTCGTCCAGGCCAAGGCAAACAAGGCACTCAACCGCGTTGAAGATCCGCGTGACACGCTCGATCTTTCTTACGAGAAGCAACTCGAACAACTTCAGCAGGTCAGACGGGGTCTCGCAGACATTGCGACGGCGCGAAAGCGCATCGAGCTCCAGGCAACTCAGCTCAAGGCAAGTGCCGAAAAACTCAAGCAGCAG